>NZ_MQVK01000010.1:0-108912 GCF_002002385.1 Vibrio sp. SALL6 | reverse complement strand
ATTGCTCGTGCAAAAGCGCGAAAAGCTCAACAAGACGCGAATAAAAATAATACCGAGGAGAACGAGTAATGTCGTTTTTTATTGCCAGTTCACCGCATGCGCATAGTCGTCGCAGCACGCCTGACTTAATGAAATGGGTAGCCTTATGTGCTATCCCTGGCTTGGCAGCGCAAACGTACTACTTTGGTTGGGGCACATTAATCCAGCTGATTTTTGCTATCGCCGTTGCAGTATCACTTGAAGCACTCGTGATGATCTGTCGTAAACGCTCGCCAATGAGAGCGTTACGAGACAACAGTGCAATTGTCACCGCATGGCTACTCGCCGTTGCCATTCCACCTTGGTCTCCGTGGTGGATCATAGTTATTGGTTTAATTTTTGCGATTGTGATTGCCAAACACCTTTATGGTGGCATTGGACAGAATCTCTTCAACCCAGCAATGGTCGCTTACGTTGTACTTTTGATTTCCTTCCCGGTTCAAATGACCAGTTGGAGTGCACCAACACTGTTGATTCCAGACCATGTGAATTTCGCAGATACCCTCTCTTTGATTTTTACTGGTTTTGATTATGACGGTCTTTCATTGCAACAAGTTCGCGCTGGTGTTGATGGTGTAACAATGGCAACTCCACTGGATGCCTTTAAAACAGGTATTCACACGGGAGCAACCCCTAGTGAAGTGCTTTCACAGCCGATCTTTGGTGGCTTGGCTGGCATCGGCTGGCAGTGGGTGAACATAGCCTACCTGATTGGCGGCTTAGTGATGATCAAAAAACGCATCATTCAGTGGTACATTCCAGCAGGCTTCCTCGCGAGTTTGACTCTGTTTAGCCTTATTTTCACCGTTATCACGCCGGGAGAGACGGCTTCGCCAATCTTCCATCTGCTGTCAGGCGCAACCATGCTAGGTGCGTTCTTTATTGCGACAGATCCAGTATCGGCATCTACCACAGTAAAAGGCCGCCTTATTTTTGGTGCGCTAATCGGTGCTCTTGTCTTTATTATTCGTAGTTGGGGCGGCTTCCCTGATGGCGTCGCATTTGCGGTTCTTTTAGCCAACATGTGCGTTCCGCTTATCGACTACTACACCAAACCTAGAACTTACGGCCACTGAGGTAAACATGTTAACCGCAATTAGAAAAAATGGTCTGACACTGGCAATCTTTGCTTGCGCCACAACAGGTTTGGTCGCGTTGACTCAGTACTTAACCGAAGATCAAATCAAGCTTCAGGAACAAAAGCAGCTACTTTCAGTGCTTAACCAAGTAATTCCTGAAACGATGCACGACAACGCATTAACTCAATCATGCACTTTGGTGACATCTCCAGAGCTTGGCACGATGCACGCGATGCCTACCTACATTGCCACCAAAAATGGCGAGCCAACAGCCATCGCCATTGAGTCGATTGCACCAGATGGCTATAACGGTGAAATCAAAGTCATCACAGGTATCGATAATCAAGGTAAGATTTTAGGTACGCGCGTACTTAGCCATCAAGAAACACCGGGGCTAGGCGATAAAATAGATCTTCGCGTTACCAGTTGGATTCTTGGCTTCACGGGTAAGCAAGTCACCGAAGATAATTGGAATTCTTGGAAAGTTCGTAAAGATGGTGGAGACTTTGATCAGTTTACTGGCGCTACCATTACGCCTCGAGCTGTCGTCAAAGCAGTCAGAAACACCGTAAACTACGTAAATCAATCTCGTGATGAGATTCTCAGCCAGCCACTAAACTGCGCAGGAGACAATCAATGAGCGAAAACAAACAATTGATGAAGAACGGTATGTGGAGCAACAACCCAGCATTGGTTCAGCTGCTCGGTTTATGTCCTCTACTCGCCGTTTCATCGACGATCACCAACGCGCTGGGGCTTGGTATTGCCACATTACTGGTACTAGTGGGGTCTAACGTAACGGTTTCACTGATCCGTAACTATGTTCCTAAAGAGATCCGAATTCCGGTTTTCGTTATGATCATTGCGTCACTCGTAACCTGCGTCCAGCTACTAATGAATGCTTACGCTTACGGATTGTACCTATCACTGGGTATCTTTATCCCGTTGATCGTAACCAACTGTATCATCATCGGTCGCGCCGAAGCTTACGCTTCAAAAAATGATGTGCTTCCTGCCGCATTGGACGGCTTATGGATGGGACTGGGCATGACCAGTGTGCTAGTTGTGTTGGGCTCAATGCGCGAGCTTATCGGCAACGGCACATTGTTTGACGGCGCAGACTTGCTATTGGGTGACTGGGCTGCAGCGCTGCGCATTCAAGTATTCCAATTTGATAGCAGCTTCTTATTAGCACTATTACCACCAGGTGCTTTCATCGGTGTAGGACTTTTGATTGCGTTGAAAAATGTTATCGACAGCTCAATTCAGGCTCGTCAGCCGAAAGAAGAAAAACCGGCCATTGAGCGTGCTCGCGTAACTAACGCATAATATAAGAATTCTAAAATCAAGGCTCTACCACTCGTAGGGCCTTTTTCATAAACCGCAAAGACGGGTTTGGAAGTCAGCAATGAACAAAGAAAAAAGAATAGAAATTCTTGAACGATTAAGAGAAAACAACCCCAATCCTGAAACGGAACTGAACTGGAGCTCTCCATTTGAGTTACTCATCGCTGTGCTACTTTCAGCGCAAGCGACCGATGTTAGTGTAAACAAAGCCACTGACAAACTCTTCCCCGTTGCGAATACGCCACAAAGTATTCTCGATTTGGGTGTCGATGGTTTGAAGGAATACATCAAAACTATTGGCCTGTTTAACTCAAAAGCAGAAAACACCATCAAAACCTGTAAGATCTTATTAGAAAAACATAATGGCGAAGTGCCTGAAGATCGCGACGCTCTTGAAGCTCTTCCAGGAGTCGGACGTAAGACCGCCAATGTCGTGCTCAACACCGCATTTGGTTGGCCAACCATTGCCGTCGATACGCACATTTATCGCGTTTCGAATCGAACTAAGTTTGCGATGGGAAAAACGGTAGATGATGTCGAACAAAAACTATTAAAAGTGGTACCAAAAGAGTTCAAACTCGATGTACACCACTGGTTAATTCTTCATGGTCGCTACACTTGTTTAGCGAGAAAGCCTCGCTGTGGAAGCTGCATTATTGAAGATTTGTGCGAATATAAAGAGAAAGTATACCCAGATAGTTAACACTATCTGAAAACAGAAGCTAGGAGCTAAAAATGTCAAACGGTCGAATTCTACACACTATGCTTCGCGTAGGTGATCTAGACAAATCAATCAAATTTTATACTGAAGTCATGGGCATGCAGTTGCTTCGTACCAACGAAAACAAAGAGTACGAATACACACTTGCCTTTGTTGGTTACGGTGATGAATCCCAAGGTGCCGTGATTGAACTGACTTACAACTGGGGTAAGACAGAATATGACCTAGGCACAGCATTTGGTCATATTGCAATTGGCGTAGACGACATCTACGCAACATGTGATGCAATCAAAGCCGCAGGCGGTAACGTTACTCGCGAAGCGGGCCCAGTGAAAGGTGGTACAACACACATCGCCTTTGTAAAAGATCCTGATGGTTACATGATTGAGCTTATCCAGAACAAACAAGCTTCTGCGGGTCTAGAAGGCTAGTTCATCTGATTCACTTGCATTGCAAGTCGAACCTCAATTACAGGCAGGTCTGCGATCTGCCTGTCCTTTTGTAAACAAACCACTTTACTTGATAATAATTATCGTTTAGATTCATCCCAAATTCGATACGTGGGACAACGATAATGATCAGTGAATGGGAAAAACACACACTCCTAGCCGATACTGCCCTGCAACTAGATGATCCTGTACGCAGCATTCTTCACTATCAACAAGCTTTAAGCTTAAGTGAAGACATTAGTGAATGCGTGGAAATTGAAGCAGACGAACGCCTTTTGATTTCTGTAATCTCTTGTCACAACCTCGCGCAATTTTGGCGCTGGGCTGGTGATACCGAATACGAACTCAAATATCTTCAGCTGGCATCTGAAAAAGTGCTCACACTTATTCCCCAATGCCCAAACCAGAATTGCGCGAGCTTTATTGACTCCATCGGCTGTTGCACAAAAGCACTTATCGATTTTATGAAGCGTCATCCAAACCCAGCAATTGCGAAACAAGTAGAGAAGATCGATACCGCAACCAATTGCGAAGTGATCGCTAAGTTTCGTTTAAATTAATGAGCAAAGGTCGAAAATAAGCTGACGCTCATCACTTGGAAATGACTCAACGAAAGTTATTCGACAGTAAGTAGATACTCACTAACATATACAAAGTAAGACTTGAGCGTTTTCGATGCTCTTACTTAATTTACAAGCTAACAACGTCAATATACAAAAACGCCGGAGATTATTTCTCCGGCGTTTTTTATGTAAGCATGCTTTACTACGGCCTAAACTTGAGTTCGACCTAAAGAGATGACCACACGACGGTTCTTGTCTTTACCAATCGGCGTGCCATTATCAGCAATAGGTCGGCGCTTGCCATAACCTTGCACTTGAATACGATCCTCTGGCAAACCCAGTGATTCAAAGTAAGTACGTAGAGACTCTGCTCGTCGCTCCGATAGGCTCTGGCTTTCGCTCTTACCATCGGTTGAATCAGTGTATGTCGCCACCAGCACGAGGTCGATATCTTGATTGTGACGCACATAATCAGCAATCTGAGCAAGACGCTTTTTAGACGCTTTCGTCAGTTGGTCGCCCTGACGTTCGTAATGCAAAATCGTAAACGCAATATCTTCGAAACTGTACTTCAACAAATTGGCGATACAGTCACTAAACGCATTGTACTTACTTTGGAATAATACGGATGACAACGCGACTTCAATTCGTTGATCGCGACTTTGCCAATCTTGATAGCTGAATGTTGGGTAACGGCCTTTCTCTAATTCAGATAAAATACCCCAAGCAGTTTGACCACCGACATACCCATCAAACTGTTTGAAAAACTTCAGATTCGTGATGCGGTCGGCGTGCTCACCCGGTCGCCAAGGCGGTGGCATTGAGATCAAGCTGACATTGCGTGTTTCACCCATAGGGCGACGCATCTTAAGTTCAAAATCCAAATTGATTTTTTTACTCGCACGCGACGAAAACACCGCATCACCAAAGCTTGGAATTGGATGCACAAGCTGACATTCCAAAGGGGTATTTACCACCATTTCCCATTGTGATTGCTGCGGAGTAGCGACATAACGCTTGCCCACCACCGCGTAACTGTTTGCGCTAAGCAGTGAAAGCATGACACCACTGGTTATCAGCCATTTATTCATCTAGTACAATCTCTCAAACGGCAGTCTTTTGCCGTTAATTGGAATCATTAAAACTACAACGATTGTCATGCAAAAATCCCGCCAATGCTCTAACTTTCTTGGTGAGAGTATCAAAATGAACGATTCTAGCTCTGATTTCTCCCATAAATGCCGCTAAATCGTATCTATTCCCGAGTTAAATATGCACCTGCGTGATACAAAAATCGGTACTTGTGTTCTTTATCTCAAGCGCCGCGCGAGCTTATTGATTAGGTGGAAAATAGAATTCCGTTTTTCTCCGAAATTGCGGTTTTTCTCATCGATATAATCTGCAATAATGCAGCCTTCGTCACACAAAAATAAGCCAACATGACAATAGAAAATGAAGCCCTAACCCTGAAAAAGCGTTTTCGTGGTTATTTCCCAGTGGTTGTTGACGTTGAGACCGCTGGTTTCAATGCTCAAACCGATGCACTTTTAGAAATCTGCGCCGTCACCCTTCGTATGGATGAAGAAGGCGTTCTGCATCCAGCCTCCACTATTCATTTTCATATTGAACCTTTTGAAGGCGCGAATTTAGAGAAAGAAGCGCTTGAGTTTAATGGTATTCGTGACCCTTTCAGCCCGTTACGCGGTGCAGTTTCTGAACAAGAAGCATTAAAAGAAATTTATAAGCTGATTCGTAAAGAACAAAAAGCATCTGATTGCTCACGTGCAATAATGGTTGCACATAACGCCGCTTTCGACTTAAGTTTTGTTAATGCAGCAAACGAACGCTGCAAGTTAAAAAGAGTCCCTTTTCATCCCTTTGCTACTTTTGACACCGCCACATTAAGCGGCCTTGCTTATGGTCAAACTGTTCTCGCTAAAGCATGCAAAACGGCAGGGATGGAATTCGACAATCGTGAAGCGCACTCTGCCCTTTACGATACACAAAAAACTGCAGAGTTATTCTGTGGCATCGTGAACAAATGGAAGGCCCTCGGCGGTTGGCCGCTTGTTGACGAAGAATAATAAGTAAACACAACATATTGGGAATAGTATGAATCCTGTCGTTATCTCAGTTTGCGTCATGCTCGTGTTAGCATTGATGCGTGTAAACGTGGTGGTCGCCCTCACGTTTAGTGCCATTGTTGGTGGCCTTGTTGCGGGAATGAGCTTAGGCGATACCGTAGCGGCCTTCGAAAGTGGCTTAGGTGGCGGTGCAACGATTGCACTTAGCTACGCTATGCTTGGCACATTCGCCGTTGCCATTTCTAAATCTGGTATCACTGACCTGCTCGCAAAAAGCGTGATTAAACGCCTAAACGGCAAAGAAAGTGCAGCATCGACTACTGGCCTGAAATACGCTGTATTAGTGGCGTTAGTGCTCGTAACCATGTCTTCTCAGAACGTAATTCCTGTTCATATCGCCTTTATTCCAATTTTGATTCCACCTCTTTTGGGCGTATTTGCGAAGCTTAAACTGGATCGTCGCTTAATTGCGTGTGTGCTGACTTTTGGTCTGATTACACCTTACATGGTGCTTCCTGTTGGTTTTGGCGGGATCTTCTTAAACAACATCTTGCTGAAGAACCTGCATGACAACGGTTTAGAGAACGTTGTCGCAAGCCAAGTACCAACCGCAATGTTGCTTCCTGGCGCGGGTATGATTTTTGGTTTGCTACTGGCCATTTTTGTTAGCTACCGAAAACCTCGTGAGTACAAAGAAACAGAACTGACTGTAGTCCACGAAACCGACCACAGCATTAACAAACAGCACATCCTAGTGGCTGCACTTGGTATTATTGCCGCGCTTGGTGTTCAGCTTTACACCGGCTCAATGATCATCGGTGCTCTTGCTGGTTTTATGGTGTTCACGTTTGGTGGCGTTATCGCGTGGAAGGAAACCCACGACGTATTCACCAAAGGCGTTCACATGATGGCGATGATCGGCTTTATCATGATCGCAGCCGCGGGTTTTGCAGCGGTAATGAAACAAACCGGTGGCGTAGAAACCCTAGTTCAGTCACTATCTACAAGTATTGGTGACAACAAACCGCTTGCAGCGCTACTTATGCTGGTTGTTGGTCTATTGGTAACCATGGGTATTGGTTCTTCATTCTCGACGATTCCAATACTTGCAACCATCTACGTTCCGCTTTCTTTGGCGTTTGGTTTCTCACCAATGGCAACGATCGCATTAGTAGGTACAGCTGCAGCGCTAGGTGATGCTGGCTCTCCTGCATCCGACTCAACATTGGGCCCAACTTCTGGCCTAAATGCTGACGGCCAGCACGAACACATTTGGGAAACGGTTGTTCCAACCTTCATCCACTACAATATCCCACTGATCATCTTCGGTTGGATCGCTGCAATGGTGCTTTAGTATCAAGTTTTCGAACAGAAACGACTGATACCTTTGGTAACAAAAAAACCGCTCGATATGAGCGGTTTTTTTAATTCAATCGAAACGAAGCCACTATTGCGCAGGCATGTTTTCGATAATGCGCTCACGAATCAACTTAAGCGTTGGCTCGGTCGAAAGGTAATCCACTTCAATTGGGAAATACGCATCGTTGATTTGCAGCACCAAACTAGGGTAAGAGTTAACACCCAAACTTTTCGCTAAACTCAGTTGGTCTTGGAATACACCTTCCAATAACGTGCCATCCATATCATTTTTAAACTGCTGCACATTCAAGCCAATCTCTTTCGCTAATTGAAGATGCGTTGCTTCTTCATGAGGCGGCATTGCACGTAGATAATAGGCGTGCTGAATCGCTTCGAGCATTTGCTCATACGAATCTTGGAATCCCGCGGCGATAACAGCGCGGCATGATTGATACGTACTTCTCACTGGTGTGCACAGTTTCCAGAAATCGTAGTTAAACTTGGTGCCTAGCTGAGTTTCGATTTGCTTCCAAATCCCTTCAAGCTTTTGTTGCATTTCTGGCGGCATTGGCAAATTAGTATCTGGTGCAAGCCCACCCACCACATACTCAAACTGAATCACACCTGGCAGTTGTTGTTTTAGTTTTTCGATGGTTGGTTTGTATCCCCAGCACCAACTGCACATAGGGTCATGTACGTAGTAAAGCTTTATGTTCATTCCACTAACCTAAAAAAGAAAAAGGAGCCAATGCGGCTCCTTCGTATTCTATCGCCAAATGTGAGTATTTACGAATTACTCAGCTTGACCTTCAGCGCGTGCTGCAGCTTCTTTGATTAGAGGCTGAAGTTCACCCTTCTGGAACATTTCCAGAATGATGTCACAACCACCAATTAGCTCACCTTCAACCCATAGTTGTGGGAACGTTGGCCATTGTGCGTATTTTGGTAGCTCAGCGCGGATGTCTGGGTTTTGTAGAATGTCTACGTAAGCGAACTTCTCGCCACATGCCATTAGCGCTTGTGATGCTTGAGAAGAGAAACCACAGCTTGGCAGTTTCGGTGAGCCTTTCATGTACAGCAGGATTGAGTTTTCAGAGATCTGCTGTTTGATTTTGTCGATAGTTTCCATCGCTTCCTCATTCATGGATGTGAACTTGTTTATTTGCCACATTCTACTCAATAACGACAGAATAAAAACCATATAATTGATACGGTTTATACTGAGATGATTTAAAAGCAAAAAGTTTGACCGCTTACTACCACTTCGTTGGTAAGTGGAGGAGCATGAACAACTCTTAGCATCTCAAAATATTTTCATATCGGGGTTTTAATAAAGTAAAAACTTGCTAAAATACCTAGCAAGTCAGCCGTAAAGGCTACATAGCTATAAAAAAACACTGGAAGCAATCGAAAGGTTAACCTTTCATATCAATGGAGAATCGAGTAATGGCATTTGAACTACCAGCTCTTCCTTACGCGAAAGACGCACTAGAACCACACATCTCAGCAGAGACTCTAGACTACCACCACGGTAAGCACCACAACACTTACGTTGTTAAGCTTAACGGTCTTATCCCTGGTACTGAGTTCGAAGGCAAAACTCTAGAAGAGATCATCAAGACTTCTACTGGTGGCGTATTCAACAACGCAGCGCAAATCTGGAACCACACGTTCTACTGGCACTGTCTTGCTCCAAACGCGGGCGGCGAACCAACTGGCGCAGTTGCAGATGCAATCAACGCAGCATTCGGCTCTTTCGAAGAATTCAAAGCGAAGTTCACTGACGCAGCAATCAACAACTTCGGTTCTTCATGGACTTGGCTAGTTAAGAAAGCTGACGGTTCTCTAGAAATCGTTAACACTTCTAACGCAGCAACGCCACTAACAGAAGAAGGTACTACTCCACTTCTAACTGTTGACCTATGGGAACACGCGTACTACATCGATTACCGCAACGTACGTCCTGATTACATGAACGGCTTCTGGGCTCTTGTAAACTGGGACTTCGTAGCTGAGAACCTAGCGAAGTAATTGACTTCCCCCTAGTTCAATTTAGTCTTATTTTAAAAGCTCGCTGAATCAGCGAGCTTTTTCTTTTCTCGCTTAAAAATACCCATTTAATCTCTTCTTTTTCCTAAAGTTCTTCTTTGATGCGCCGTTATAAAAGCATCTCAAGAGGAACATCATGCAAATTCATACGTTAGACAAAGCAGCAATTATCAACGAAATTCAGTTCGGCAACGGTATCAACCATGCTGTTCACGAAGGTCGTCGTGCCGATTTTTCGCTGATTTTGTCTATGTTCTCAAACGATGTTCGAGATGTCGTACCGGTTGAAGAAATTAAAGAAACGGCCACAAGCGACGAGATTCTTCGTCAACAGTTTGGGCTCTCTCAGCCTCAAGCTTTGCGCTCCGATAGCAGCAGCTACGAGCTCGCCGCATTACAAGCGAAACAATTCCATAATGCGGGTCTGCCATCTGCAAAGTTAAGCCACTACCTAAAACCAGACGCCCTAACCTATTTGCCAGAAGATACGTTCGATCTTCCTGAAGACGTTTATCATAATTTGTCAGGCCACGAGCGCCGCACTTTAGGTGAGCGCAACAAGAGCCTTATTCCTGACGCGGGCCTCTACAATCAGCTAGTGACGGCTCAACGTCAGTATCAGATCCAAGCTCAAGCATAGAGATCAGCTTTTCATCCAACAGCTTGCAGTATCAACACGTCAGAAATGTGACGCCTTACAAATTACCGCACAATAGTCCTTACTCGAAAGCGTTAGTTTGAAGCCTTTCACACTGAGCTCAACGAATTTCAACCATGCTGATAGCACAAACCACTGGTGTATTGTTTTTCACACATGGATACAGTGAAGGTGTTATGGATATTAAAGAGTCAATCATTCTCGTCACATCTGCGGGTTCGGTCATCGGAAGAACGTGCTCCAGCCATTTCGCTCACCTCGGAGCGACGTTGATCCTGTGTGACCAAAATTCAAGCGCCCTAAAGGCGAGTTATGATCAGATCCGCGCATTTACCGACAAAGTCTATGCAATGAATGTGTGTAGTGATAACCCCACATCTATAAACCTATTGTTTGATCAGATCGAATCGCAGCTAAGAGCAACGCCAGATGTTATCGTTAATTGTTGGACGAGCTCACCGATGCCAAGCCTAATGGCGCCAGAACCAATGAGTATCTATATCGACCACCTATCTTCCGCGGCACGTTTTCTCTATACCTACGGGCAAGTCGGCGCCGAACGATTTAGAGCGCGTAATAAAAAAGGCGTGATCGTGAATGTCATTTCGCATGATAACCACGAAGATCTGACTGGTGTTGAAAGCATGGCGGCTTTGGTGTCTGGCTTTACGCACAGCTGGGCAAAAGAGCTCACCCCTTTCAATATCCGCGTCGGCGGCGTGATTCCCTCTGTCAGTCATACACGAGAGGATCTTGACGAAAGGCACTGGGCAGAGATCCAAGACGAACTGGTCCGTAACACAGCGTACATCGTCTCAAATGAATACTTCAGTGGCCGAGTAGTTGCGACCGAAGTGTAAACATACACCATTGTTCTGTGCTTCCCGGCTCCGATGTAAGCAACCTCCAGCTCCTAAACAAAAAAAGCCCCAGTCATTTGACTGGGGCTTTAACCTTTTCCCGATTAAGGTTTCGTGCTAGCGAAAACCTTACTCAAAGCGACTCTTAATTACGCGTCAGCTTTTTCTTTTTTAGCTTTAGGAGCAGATTTCGCTGCTTCTTGGTCTGCTTTCTTCTTGATTACTGTAGTACCTTCGAAAGTTTCACCTTCAACGAAAGCTTTACCGTAGTAAGAAGCTAGTAGAACGTCTTTTAGCTCGCTAATTAGAGGGTAGCGTGGGTTCGCACCAGTACATTGGTCATCGAACGCTTCAATCGCTAGCTCGTCTAGTTTCGCTACGAAGTCAGCTTCAGCAACACCTGCCGCTTGGATAGACATTGGGATGTCTAGGTTAACTTTTAGTTCATCCAACCATGCTAGTAGACGTTCAATCTTCTGAGCAGTGCGGTCACCAGCTTGGCTTAGGCCTAGGTGGTCTGCAACTTCAGCGTAACGACGACGTGCTTGTGGACGGTCGTATTGAGAGAACGCAGTTTGTTTAGTTGGGTTGTCGTTCGCGTTGTAACGTACCACGTTAGAGATTAGTAGTGCGTTAGCTAGGCCGTGTGGCAAGTGGAACTCTGCACCTAGTTTGTGCGCCATTGAGTGACAAACACCTAGGAATGCGTTCGCAAATGCTACACCAGCGATAGTTGCTGCGTTGTGAACTTTCTCACGAGCGATTGGGTCATTTGCACCATTCGCGTAGCTTGATGGTAGGTATTCTTTTAGCATCTTAAGTGCTTGAAGAGCCTGACCGTCAGAGTATTCGTTCGCAAGAACAGATACATAAGCTTCTAGAGCGTGAGTTACTGCATCGTAACCACCGAACGCTGTTAGAGACTTAGGCATGTTCATTACTAGGTTCGCATCAACGATAGCCATGTTTGGCGTGATTTCGTAGTCAGCTAGTGGGTACTTAGCACCAGTCTTGTCGTCAGTAACAACTGCGAATGGAGTAACTTCTGAACCAGTACCTGAAGTTGTAGTGATACATACAAGCTCAGCTTTTTTACCCATTTTAGGGAACTTGTAGATACGTTTACGGATGTCCATAAAGCGCATTGCTAGTTCTTCAAAGTGAGTTTCTGGGTGCTCGTACATTACCCACATGATTTTCGCTGCATCCATTGGTGAACCACCACCTAGTGCTAGGATAACGTCAGGTTGGTAGCTAGCCATTTGAGCCGCACCTTTTTCTACTACAGATAGTGTTGGGTCAGCTTCAACATCGAAGAATGTTTGAACTTCCATGCCTTGAGCTTTCAGTAGGCTTACTACGTCATCTGCGTAACCGTTGTTGAATAGGAAACGGTCAGTTACTAGGAATGCGCGTTTCTTACCTTCTAGGTCGCCAAGTGCGATTGGAAGGCTACCACGACGGAAGTAGATTGACTTAGGTAGTTTATGCCACAACATGTTTTCAGCTCGCTTCGCTACAGTTTTCTTGTTGATTAGGTGCTTAGGACCTACGTTCTCAGAGATAGAGTTACCACCCCATGAACCACAACCTAGAGTTAGAGAAGGTGCAACGTTGAAGTTGTACAAGTCACCGATACCACCGTGTGTAGTCGGGATGTTGATTAGGATACGAGCGGTCTTCATCTTGTCACCGAAGTAACGGATGCGGTCTGCATTCACGTCTTGGTTAGTGTATAGACCAGATGTGTGACCAATACCGCCGATCTCTACCATTGTTACTGCTTGAGCAACTGCATCTTCGAAGTTGTCAGCACGGAACATACCTAGAGTTGGAGACAGTTTCTCGTGAGCAAATGCGTCATCGTAAGATACTTTGCCTAGGCCTTCACCGATAAGCACTTTAGTATCTGCAGGAACTTTAACCCCCGCCATTTCAGCGATAGCTGTAGCTGGTTGACCAACGATTTTCGCGTTTAGCGCGCCGTCGATTAGAAGCACTTTACGTACTTTGTCAGCATCTGTTTTAGATAGAACGTGAGCTTTATGAGAAGCAAAACGCTCTTTTACTTCGTCGTAAACTTCGTCAACTACGATTACAGCCTGCTCAGAAGCACATACTACGCCGTTATCGAAAGTTTTAGACATTAGTACAGAAGCAACTGCACGTTTGATGTCTGCTGTTTCATCGATAACTACAGGAACGTTACCTGCACCTACACCGATTGCTGGCTTACCAGAAGAGTAAGCTGCTTTAACCATGCCTGGACCACCAGTTGCAAGGATAAGCGCGATGTCATCGTGTTTCATTAGAGCGTTTGACAGCTCAACTGAAGGTTGGTCGATCCAACCGATGATGTCTTTTGGTGCACCTGCTGCTACTGCTGCATCTAGAACAAGTTTCGCTGCATCGTTAGTAGAGTTTTTCGCACGTGGGTGTGGTGAGAAGATGATACCGTTACGAGTCTTCAGAGAGATTAGAGATTTGAAGATCGCTGTAGATGTAGGGTTAGTTGTTGGTACGATACCGCAGATGATACCTACAGGTTCAGCGATAGTCATAGTACCTAGGTTGTCATCCTCTTCTAGGATGCCACACGTTTGTTCGTCTTTGTATTTGTTGTAGATAAACTCAGAAGCGAAGTGGTTCTTGATTACTTTATCTTCAACAATACCCATACCAGATTCTTCTACCGCTTGTTGCGCTAGAGGGATACGAGCTTGGTTAGCTGCAAGAGACGCTGCACGGAAGATTTTGTCTACTTGCTCTTGAGAGTAAGTAGCGAACTCTTCTTGCGCTTTCTTAACGCGAGCAATCATTGCATCTAGTTCAGCCATATTAGTTACAGGCATAGGGATTCTCCTAAAATTAACAAATATTAAAAACTTTTTATTAAGGCAATTGTCTTTCGTTTTTACTGTTTATCAGTCACTTAGAGAACAAATATCTTAGTAAATTGCTTTCAGGACTGAGTATAATATTTCAGAGTGTGAAAAAAATTGACTTGGATCAGTTCTCACACTCGAAATACCACCAAAGTAGTGGTTAACCACAACAATTTAATGTAACTATTTGATAAACAAACAAATTAAACCAACTTATTTATTGCATAAAAAACAAGCAAACAGACAAAAAAATAAAAGAAACAACAACAACCTGTAAAAAAGTTTCATTTTTAGCCAACAAAATTACATGTAGGCCTAATTTTTTGTGCTACTGAGAGTATATCGAATCAAATACATCTCTCTACAAACCACCTTTGTTTTTATCAAAAATGTGCGAATGTTAACGTTTGTGTAAAACAGCACAATTTCACAGCAACATCCTATGTAACATTTCACCTTCAGATTAGATACATTTTATTAAAAAATTAGTTTTTCTCACAAATAGTGGGGTCAATACGTTAGTTTTTTTCATTTCTTCCTAATGCACTTTTGCCTTACATTTAGCGCCGAAAACCAATCTGGAATCTGGTAAGTAGATGTTCCAATAATTGCGCAGAAATTCGATAAAAACAAAGGTGCATATCGCAGTTATCCATCCCTTTCTAACTGTAGTCACCTCCCACGAATTTACTTAGCAACAAAACCCGATAGATTGGTGTAAATTTACCCTTTCCGTTTTTCACTAATGTGAACATTTACGAGTACGCAATATGCAGACTTTAGAGCTAGCCATTTTCCTGCAGTTTTTCTTGGGGTTGGTTGCCGCCGTTAACCCTGTAGGCATCATGCCTGTTTTCGTGTCTTTAAGCGGACATATGACACCAGAAGAAAAGATCAAAACCGCGACAACAGCCAATGTGGCAGTGGCCGTCATCCTGATCATTTCCCTGCTTGCAGGTCAGTTACTGTTGGATATGTTCAGTATTTCACTGGATTCATTCCGAGTGGCAGGTGGCTTGTTGCTGTTAAGCATCGCCTTTTCGATGATGAGCGGTAAGCTCGGTGAGGATAAGCAGAACAAACAAGAAAAATCTGAATACGTTAGCCGCGAACAGATCGGCGTTGTACCACTAGCGATGCCACTAATGGCTGGTCCTGGTGCAATCAGCTCAACAATCGTTTATGGCGCGCGTTACCCAAGTATGTTCGATACCGTGGGCATCGTTATCACGATTGGTCTGTTTTGCCTTTGTTCTTGGTTGCTATTTCGTTCGGCACCTTTGATCGTTCGTTTCTTGGGTCAAACAGGCATCAACGTGATCACACGTATCATGGGTTTGATTCTTGGTGCGCTAGGCATCGAGTTTATTGCAAACGGCTTACGTAACTTGTTCCCTGGATTAGCCTGATTTTATTAATGACGTTATGATAGAGCGATTCAACAATGGATCGCTTTGTCATGACGACTCACTCTCTAAAAAATACACTTTACGTCACTATATTTGGCACCCACACCAAAGCAGGCCGTGCTTTTGATATCGCGCTTATTATTGCCATCATCAGCTCATTAGCCGTTCTTGTTCTAGATTCCATTCCCTCGGTACGTGCTGAGTGGGCAAAAGAACTGAAGTACCTTGAATACACCTTCACCGGCCTGTTTACCATTGAGTACTTGCTACGTCTGTATTGCTCGCCAAAACCGGTGGCGTACGCAAAAAGTTTCTACGGTATTGTCGACCTGTTGGCGATTATCCCAACTTACTTAGTATTGTTCTTCCCATCCGCCTCTTTCATGGGCGTGATCAGAGCACTACGTGTGATGCGTATTTTTCGTATCTTGAAGTTGGTGAGGTACCTGCAAGAGTCCAACATTTTGTTGCGCTCATTACTAATGGCTCGCAGAAAGATCTTCATCTTCTTCACAACCGTCGCCATTTTGGTCACGATTTTCGGTTCATTGATTTTTATTGTTGAAGGGCCAGAAAACGGGTTTACCAGTATTCCGAAAAGTATTTATTGGGCTATTGTGACCATAACCACCGTGGGATATGGAGATTTGGTTCCGCAAACTAACTTAGGTAAAGCGCTGGCATCTATAACCATGCTCTTGGGTTACTCGATTCTCGCGGTTCCGACAGGGATATTTACAGCTGAGCTACATCAAGAGATGCAATCCCACAAAGTACTGGTGAAGTGCCCTAATTGCTCTCAAGCTGGACATGACTCGGACGCTATCTACTGTAAACATTGTGGAAGCGAGTTGGCCGACCCGGACAAAAGAGTGGTTCGAGGTGAAGGTTAAAATAGAAGGTTAAAATAGAAGGTTAAAAAAAGAGCTCCTACTATATAGGAGCTCTTTTTACGAAGTTTTGTCGATTACGCTTTTTCAGAAAGGATAATACGAAGCGTACGACGCAGAGGCTCAGCAGCACCCCAAAGTAATTGGTCACCAACAGTGAACGCGTTTAGGAAGTCATCGCCCATTGCCATCTTGCGCAGACGACCAACAGGAACTGACATAGTGCCGGTGACCTTCGCTGGCGTTAGCTCTTGAGCCGTGATGTCACGATCGTTTGGAATCACCTTCACCCAGTCATTGTGAGTTGCAATGATTTCTTCGATTTCATCCATCGGCACATTTTGCTTAAGCTTAATAGTCAATGCTTGAGAGTGACAACGCATCGCACCGATACGCACACATGTACCATCGATAGGAACTGGAGCGCCTTGAGAACCAAGGATCTTGTTCGCTTCAACACCCGCTTTCCACTCTTCTTTGCTTTGACCATTATCGCGCTTCACATCGATCCACGGGATCAACGAGCCAGCTAGTGGTACGCCGAACTTGTCGGTAGGGAATGACGCGCTGCGCATTGTGTCTGCAACTTTCTTGTCAATATCAAGGATTGAGCTTGCTGGATTTGCCAGTTCTGAACTTACTGCATCGTTGATAACGCCCATTTGAGAGATCAACTCACGCATGTTTTGCGCGCCAGCGCCAGAAGCCGCTTGGTAAGTCATCGCACTGGTCCATTCCACCAACCCTTTTTCAAACAGGCCACCAAGACCCATCAGCATCAGGCTAACGGTACAGTTACCACCTACAAAGGTGTTCGTGCCGCCATGAATGCCATGTTGAATTTGTTTTAGGTTCACAGGGTCTAGCGTGATGATCGAATCTTCCGCCATACGCAGTGTTGAAGCTGCATCAATCCAGTAACCTTTCCAGCCTGCTTGACGAAGTGCTGGGTACACTTTTTCAGTGTAGCTGCCACCTTGACACGTAATGATCGCATCAAGCTGTTTTAAACTTTCGATATCAAAGGCATCTTGAAGCATACCTGCATCTTTTCCTAGATTAGGCGCAGGGATACCTACTTGAGAAGTGCTGTAGAAAACTGGTTCAATCAAGTCAAAGTCTTTTTCTTCGACCATACGCTGCATTAGAACCGAACCGACCATGCCGCGCCAACCAACTAAACCTACTCTCATCGCATAACTCTCCATGTAATAAATTAAACCTACCCCATAGTTCATTTTTCGCAGAAAAATCTCAAGCCCTAATTTGTAAATGAGGTCAATTTTTACCCTTTTACCGAGAAAATTAACGTTAGCCGTAATTTCGAACTATTTGTGCTGCCTTTACTCCTCGATTAACAAGTAGGGAAATCCCCTACTCCGAGCGTATTGGTCTTACCACTCAGTGAGAAAACAACAACTGAAGCACAATAAATTCACATCACACAACATTTAAATACATAGATTTTAAAATTAATTGGCAGTTAATTTTACAAGCAAACGTTTTAGCCGACGAACATCAAGATAAAACACCAAATATTCGAAATATAATTTTTGTTAATGTATGTTATGCGCCATTACAACAAGGAGCGCCTTCCTCTATTGCTCCAAGATTGACAGAGGCACATATGAAGCAAGTTACAACACGCCTTCCTAGCTTGATACAGGTATTTATCTCGCTAGGTTTATTTCTACTTCTGGCATTTTCCTTTACTGCCAAGCTAGACCTACCAATTCAGCTCGCGCTGTACATCGGCTGGTTTATCATCATGCTATTGGGTCTTAAACTTGGTCATCAGTACAAAGACTTAGAAAAAGCCGCGCTAAACGGTATTTCTAATGGTCTGGGTGCAGTATTGATTCTCCTTGCCGTTGGTGCACTTGTCGGCACTTGGATTTCAGGCGGAATCGTACCAACCATCATCTACTACGGTCTTAAAGCCATCCACCCTTCTATCTTTTTGCTAGCAACAATGATCATCTGTTCATTGACTGCGTTGGCAACCGGCACATCTTGGGGTGCAGCAGGTACCGCAGGTATCGCAATGATGGGGATTGGCCAAGGTCTTGGCGTTCCTGCCCCAATTACAGCGGGTGCAGTACTTTCAGGTTGTTACTTCGGTGACAAGATGTCGCCTCTATCAGATTCTGTGATTCTTGCTTCATCAATGTCTAACGTTGAAGTGATGGAGCACATCAAAGGCATGCTGCCTATCGCGCTGATCAGCTACGTGATCACTGGCATTATGTTTACTGCTTTTGGTTTCCACTACGCAGGTCAAGTAGACATGAGCCAAGTGGACTCAGTGATTAAAGCGATGGAACAGCAGTTCTACATCACGCCTTACTCATTTGTTCCGGTGATCATCGTATTGTCACTTCTAGCAATGCGTATGCCTTCATTCCCAGTGATCAGTTTTGGTTCTCTGCTAGGTATTATTTGGGCAGTAATGATTCAAGATGTGGACTTCCTGACTGCGTTCAACACTGCTTGGGCTCCGTTTGCAATCTCATCTGGCGTAGATTTCATCGACTCGATTCTTAACCGTGGCGGCATGTCTTCAATGCTTGGTTCGGTAGCGGTTATCGTGTTCGGCCTTGGTTTTGGTGGCCTGCTAGACAAAGTGGGCGTGCTTGAAACTATCGCGAAACTGTTTGAAAAACGCGTTCAAAGCGCAGGTTCACTGGCAACAAGCACAATCGGTACGGCCTTTATGGGTAACGTATTTGGTTCGGCGATGTACGTTTCACTTATCCTGACACCAAAAATCTGTGCGAAGAATTACGACCGTCTAGGCTACAAACGTAAGAACTTATCTCGTAACGCAGAATTTGGTGGCACGCTAACATCAGGTATGGTTCCTTGGAGTGACAACGGTATCTACATGGCAAGTATTTTGGGTGTTGCTACGCTGTCTTACGCCCCATTCATGTGGCTAAGCTTTGTATGTATTATTGTGACTATCTTCACGTCTTACATGGGTTGGTTTGTTGATAAATGCGAACCAACAGCAGAAGCAGTTGAACAAGCTGAAGGCGAATTAAAGCAGCAAACGGCTTAACTTCGCAGAGTTAGGAAGAACCTCCCTTCCGAATGAAAGACAAAGAAAAGAGCGCATTCGCGCTCTTTTTTGTATCTAAACTACACGTTAGCTTTGTTTTACTTTTGTTTTCACCGCCGCTCGCTTGCCAAGCACATAACCTAAACCAAGCGGAGCGAAGAATATCGCAGCAATGAACAGAATAAAGTAGACAATTGTGCTCTTCACTAATTCTATCAACTTGGTCATGGCGAGATTCACAACCTCTTGAGACACTCTATCCATATCCTGAGCAAACTTCTCACGTTCATGAGTGATGATCAGAGCGATCTCTTGGCGCTCTCTTGCCACCATTTCTTCTAATGCTTGTCGCTCTTCACCTAACTGAGACAAACGCGCTTCGGTTTTTTGATCAATGTCGTCCACTAAAGGCTGCAGTTCAACCGCCATTTGTTCAGCCAAATAACGCATATACTCAGGGTTGTTATCGATGAAATCTCTCATTGAGTCAGCAGTCACTTGCAGACTGTTCAAAGCGGCATTCACCTTCTCAATGCTTGCCGAACTGTTCAACGCTAATAACTGCGCCTTCCAAGTCATGATCTTTGGCGTTTGTTCAGAGACCAAACTCAATCTATCGGATACATCTCCCAATGCTTCCGGCATCGTACCCAACGTTGTTACCGCGTCTTCCTCACTGATTTGATTGGCTTCTAACCAAGCACGGTAAGCTGGCGTTCTAATCATGCTTAAATCAGCGAACGGATACTGTTTAACAAAGTCTGCAACAAAAAGCTTCGTTTTATCGTAAACCTCTTTTTTCAACAGTGATTGAGCGAGCTGGTCCACCTCGTTGGCTAAGTGTGCCGAAACTTGTTTGGCTTCATCCGTAGCAAAAATGTCACGGCCAGCGCCCGTTGCATAAAACTGGTTCATTTGATGGGTGAACACCCACGTATCAATCAATGCAGCCATTGGTGATACTTGATATGCTGCAGCTTGCAAGCCTTCTTCTGCATTGATCTTCCACAGCAGGACGTAAGACTGGTTCACTTTATCATTGGGATCATACTGCTCTTGAAGCACATCGGCGGCTTGCTCAACTTGAGCAAAAAATTGAAGTGCATATTCGCGCGTTAAAATGCGCATATTAAGCTCTTGCTTGGTGAGAGGAACGGTCTGGCTGTCAATTTTCACTTCTAACAGGGAGCACCCTGAAAGAGTGGTAACCAACCACAAAACCATTAGTGACGATATTCGACGAATGGACATGAAGCTACCTTTATCAAATTGTATAGAACAGGAATTAAGCGGAACCCAAGTGTAGGTTCGAACGCGCCTTTAATACCTCAACCGCCAACATTTTAAGTCAGAGGAATATCAATCTGTTAGCACTTCTCGTATCTTTTCACTGTTAAGAACTTTCTCTGCGAAAAGTGTTGTTTGTTGTAATACATCCCTTAATTGACAGAGCTTATTATCCGGCACTTCTTTGCCCTGTTTTATCAATAATTCTATCTCACCTGAGATGTAATGCAGAGGCATTGCACCTAAACTTCCTGACACCCCTTTCAGGCTGTGCGCCGCGCGCTGTGCGTTGTCTATATCTTCGTTTAGAAGTTTATGTAATTTAGAACCATCTTCAGCATGATCTTGAATAAAGACCTCGAGCAACATTCGGACAGCGCCTTCATCGCCAGAAAGCGAATCCAGCATTCTGTTTATATCGATAAACGGTTCTTGCGGAGCCTGCAATTCTTGTCGCGAATCAGGGGTTAGCTCTTGCGTTTTATTCGCTTGAGCATCACTTGCCAACTCACGCGCTTTGTTCTCGTGTTCTAAAGAATTGGATGCGTTTTCAGTTTGAGAAACGGCAGGCTCTGATGAACTTGAATTCGCCACCGCATTTTTAGAGAAGACAGCCCATGAAACCACCGCCAACAGACAACCGCTCACGACAATGAGCCAAAAGATAAAAGAAACCAGTTTTTGTTCGAGCGTAGCCTTCATCGACACCAACTGATTAGGAAAATCTGGCTTTAATAACTGATTCGCCAAATAACTGCCCTGCGCATTCGCCGCAAGAACACTTGAGGTTTGTGCGAGTCGACGTTGAAATGCAGAACGCTCCCCTGTCGACAGTGAATCCGATTCGATGAACAGTAAATCCAGTTCGCGATAGGTATCCGTATTGGTGTTGGAATCGCTAAAAATCGATTCAAGAACCAAGGCTCCCAAGCGGTAATACATGTTTTCAATTTGCTGCGAGTTGTTTTCCGCACCTCGGCTGGTGTGCAGTTGCTCCGCCAACGATACCAACTCACCATCACTGCCAATAAAAGAGCGTGCACTTTCCAAAAATCGGTCAGTTGAATAAAGCAATTGCGTGACGTCTGGCCCATTCGCATCAGAGACCTCACTTTCTAATTGAAGACGAACCGCGTACACAAGCTGAAGTTTGAGTGAGACTTGATCGACATGCTTAACTCGATACGGCAACTCAAAATTAAAGAAGTTACGTACTTCCTCAACTTTACTGCCGAGTTCATTCAATGTGGAAAGCGTTTGCATCGTCTGCTTTGCTTGAAACCAAAGAGTTGCAGAAAATACACACCACAAAATGAATAAGAACCAAATAATCCGCTTAATCCCTGCTCTTAATTGATGCAACGCTCAGTCCTCATATAATCCATTGATTACAAGCATATACCATGTTCTGAGCTCTGGCTGTGCTTGCTTCACATAAAAAAAGAGAGCCTAGGGCTCTCTTCATAAGAATTAGTTACGACTTAACTGATCTTTCAAGTTTGGCGGTGTCCCTTTGATCGTCAGCGTATCTGTTTCTGGGTCGTAGAAAATACGCTCGCCCAATAACAAGCTGTCAAAGCTGATATTTAAACCACCGCCAGCACCCACATATTTAGTCAGCTTACGAACCGTTGAGCGATCACCAGGGAATGATTCTTCAAGCTCGTAACCTTGCTCTTTGGTGAAGTCCATAAAGCTCGTACCATCTTGGCTTGGCGGTAACTCACCAGAAAGTTCAGAAATTTGAACCTCTTCACCAGATTTGATCTGCTCGTTACAGTAGTTATAAACCTGCTTTTTGTACTCGTTAACTTCTTGCTTTTCCAACTTAGAATCCGCACAGAAGTCATCCACCGCTTGCATCAACACAAGGTTTTGCTGTTTCGTGTCTAAGCCAATATCGGCTTGCAGAAAGTCAAGGAAGAAGTCAGCGACTTTACGACCAACACGCCCTTTGATGTATTGTAGGTAACGGTTAGATTCTTTATCCGTCTCGTAACTCGAAAGGTCAATGCGCGCCGCGATGTCCATCTTCGTGATATCGAGGTAGTCCGTCGCGCTGATGTCCAAACCCTCAGTCACTTTCAGGCTTTGGTTCATCGGCAAGATACCAATGAAAAGATAATCTGTTGCTAAACTTTGGTACTCAGCAAAAACCAAAATGCCTTCATCCGCAAATGGGTACTTAATCAGTTCTTCTTTCAGGCGATTTGCACTAATTTGTGAGAAGTCGTAAAAATCTCGCTCTCCTTTGCGCATTTCTTGAAGCCAAAATTGAAATTCGCTGTCTGACTGGAAAGAGCCAAAACCTTTACCAGCTTTAGAATGGAATACTCGATGGAGCTCTGCGACGAGATTTTCAGTTGAAGCATCGTTTTCTAGTGATGCTGGACGAAGTTTAACAACCAGTTCGTCCTGATCGTTTTTGCACAGTTGATGCAGAATAACGTTTGAAAGATGAAGGCTCATAGTGATTTTATCTTGCTACAAGGTTTTAGTTGATGGGCATTGTAGGTTATCATAAGCCGCTTTTACTATCATTATTAGAGTCTTTATGCCGATTACATCTAAATATACTGACGAACAAGTAGAGAAAATTCTTGCTGAAGTCGCTTTGGTTCTTGAAAAACATGCCGCTTCTCCTGAATTGACGCTAATGATTGCCGGAAATATCGCAACGAATGTCTTAAATCAACGTGTTGCAGCTTCACAACGCAAACTGATTGCTGAAAAATTTGCTCAGGCGCTGATGTCTTCATTAGAAACACCAAAAACACATTAATAACGGATAAATAGAACACATACATGGTAGACAGCGGAAACTCATACGGCGAACGTGTATCTCGACTGGTTGGTTGGGGTCATTGGTTTGCATTCTTCAATATCGTAGCTTCGATGTTGATAGGCACACGCTACATTGTTCAGTCGCCTTGGCCCGAGACGTTGCTGGGTCAGTTCTATCTTGCGGTTTCGTGGGTTGGCCATTTTGGCTTCCTTGTTTTCGCTCTCTACTTATTGGTTCTGTTCCCGTTGACGTTTGTCCTGCCATCACGGAAGTTATTCCGTTTGGTGGCAGTGATCTTTGCCACTGTTGGACAAACAATCTTATTGATTGATACCCAGGCGTACCAATCCATAAACCTGCACCTAACCCCTGTGGTTTGGGAGCTGTTATTCAGCGATGATAAAAGTGCGTTAAGCTCGGATCTACAACACCTGTTTGTTGTGATGCCGCTGATATTCCTTGTTCAGCTCGCCTTATCAGAATGGGTTTGGCGTAAACAACGCAAACTTTCTCACAAACACGTTGGTCGTCCACTGGCTGCCGTGTTCTTTTTGAGCTTTATGACCAGCCATTTGGTCTACATTTGGGCTGATGCCTATTTCTATAATCCGATCACGAGCCAACGCTCAAACTTCCCGCTTTCTTACCCAATGACGGCGAAAAGCTTTATGGAAAAACATGGTCTGCTTGACCGTGAAGAGTACCTAAAACGCTTAGCGGAGAATGAAAATAACGTTGAGCTGGTGAACTACCCACTAGAAAAACTTGAATTCAATCGCCGTGTAAACAAGTTGAACGTGTTGATGATCAGCGTAAATAACCTGCGTGCAGACGCGCTGAATCAAGAAGAAATGCCAAACCTCTACGAGTTTGCACAACAAAACCAAAACTTCCGTAAACACTACAGCTCAAGCAATGACACCTATGGTGCATTTGGCTTGTTCTATGGTTTACCAACGAGCTACGCATCTAGCATCAAGGCACAAGGTGCCTCGCCTGTACTTCTTGATGTACTTAAAGATCAAGGCTACACCTTCGGTTTGTTTAGCGGCAGCGGTTTTGAAGATGACCTTTATTCAGAAATCGTCTTCCGAGGCGTAAACCTAGCTGAAAAACTGGATGGTACTCAAGCCCATACAGATAAACAATCTATCGCCGATTGGAACATGTGGCTAACGGAAAAAGCGAACCAGCCTTGGTTCAGCTACATCGAAGTTACTACGGTAGATAATTTTGAATCTATCCCGTCGAACTCGAAAGAAGATATGTCGGCAAGTGAACGCTTCAAAAATGCTTATGAGTTTGCCGTGAAATCGGCAGATGACAAAGTCGGCGGTATTATCAAAACACTTGAAGACACTCAATTATTGGCAAACACCGTTGTTATCGTTACTTCCAACCATGGCAGTGAGTTTAACGAAACCAATACCAATAGCTGGGGCGCAAACAGTAACTACAGTCGTTACCAATTGCAGGTACCAATGGTAATCCATTGGCCTGGTATGATGGCTGGTGAGTTTAATCACAGCACGAGCCATTTAGACCTTTCAGTTACGCTACTGCAAGATATGCTTGGTGTATCGTCCAACCCATACGATTACAGCAGTGGTCGTAACTTATTTGACGAAAGCCGTCGCCGGTGGATTCTTGCTGGTGATACTCGAGAACTTGCTCTCATCACAAATAACCAAACTACCGTGATCGATAAGTTCGGGAACTACAAGCTATACGATGAGAACTACAAACGCATGCGTGATGAAACGCCTAAACTGCCGGTTCTTATGCAAGGCTTAACCGAGTTACAGCGTTTTTACTCTAAAAGTGAATAGTTGAACACTCAAAGTTGATAGAAAAGCTCACCAAACGGAGGGCTTTTTGTTTATTTAAGCAACAAACAACACAAAATCGAACAGGAAACACTCAAACGAATAATTTAGGGGTTTACAAGGTTTTCAAAGCCTTATATTATTCGCGTCAACAACGGAGAGATGGCTGAGTGGTTGAAAGCACCGGTCTTGAAAACCGGCATACGTTAATAGCGTATCTAGGGTTCAAATCCCTATCTCTCCGCCACATTTAGAAAAAGCCCGCTAAGAAATTAGTGGGCTTTTTCGTATATTCAGATTTGAAAGGACTTGGACAAATCCCTCCTTGAATACAAGCCCAACACTCCGCCACATTTAGCAAAAGACCACTAATAAGTTAGTGATCTTTGTTCTGCCTAATTACCTTCTTCAACTATCAAGAGGCAAAGACTTCTGTCGCCGCTTTTATTAACTGCATGTGAATAGGTACAAGGTCTGCGTGGTTTGTTCTATATCCACCACCCACAACGGCGGCAACAGGAATCCCTCTGTTTTTCATCAGTTGAAAAAGAAACCGATCACGCTCAAAAATTGCTTGAGTCGATACGTCAAAGTAACCAAGCTCATCATCTTGATGAATATCTACCCCAGCGTCGTAAATCACCATATCTGGACGATGGAGATTCAACGCCATCTCGACCACCTCTTTAAACGTCATCAAAAATGTTTCATCGTCTGTTCCTTTTGCTAACGGAACATCCAAATCAGACTGTGGTTTTCTCGCAGGAAAGTTTTTATCGCAATGAAAAGAGAGCGTCACGATGTCCGGCTCTTCTTGGCACAAGGTGGCGGTTCCATCACCATGATGAACATCACTATCAATAATTAAAACCTTATCAACGTGCTCGTTATCCAACATGTGTTTAGCCGCAATCACTAAATCGTTGAACAAACAGAATCCACTACCAAAATCTTTGTGAGCATGGTGGTAACCACCACTTAAGTGCAGTGCGATACCGTGTTCAAGCGCTTTTTCGGCTGTCAGAAGTGTACCAGCCGCTGAAGTCAGTGTTCGAGTGATCAGAGCTTCACTCCAAGGAAAGCCGATTCGACGCATTTTAGCGGCGGGCATATTACCTTGTGCCAGTAAGTCAACATACTCCGCATCATGCACGCGCTTGATCGCTTCAATTGACAGCGCTTGTGGTTCAAAAAACTGTACCCACTCAGCTTGCACACCGCGACGTACCTCTTCATAGAGATATTGATACTTCATGATTGGGTAACGGTGCCCTACAGGCAATTCAAGTTTTGAGTATATAGGGTGGTATATCAGTGGCAACATGAGACATTCTTTTCATACAACGTTGTGAAATATTACCAACTACAAAGGTTGAATAGAAATTAATTTAATTGATAATGATTTTCATTAAAATTAAATTTCATACTCCAACGATGAAGAAAACGACATTTACGGTCCTAGGCGCTTTGTTTGGTTCCTTCTGTGCTATCTCTGTATTTATATCCCTGTTGTTTAGTGCATGGTGGTTAGTTGATTTTGTCGCACTCAGCTAACACAATAGTTCGATAACGAGTCTTACCAGAGAGTTAAAAATGGCCCATAGTGTTTTTATCACAGGCGCAAATCGTGGTATTGGTTTGAGTCTGACAGAGCTTTACCTTGAACGCGGATGGAACGTCCACGCTACTAGCCGTAACGTCACAGACAGTGACGAACTACAACCTTTGAGAGCACGTTACTCCTCTTTGAGCTTGCATGAACTGGATGTTACTGATTACGTAAAAATCGCGTTACTTGCTCAGAGCCTGCCACCTATCGACCTTTTGATTAACAACGCTGGTTACTACGGCCCTAAAGGTTATGGGTTTGGAAACACCGATGTGGATGAATGGCGTAAAGTACTTGAGATTAATACGATAGCGCCACTTAAACTGGTCGAAACGCTCTATCCACAACTGCAACAAAGACAGTTGAAAAAAATCGCCTGCATCTCTTCAAAAGTCGGGAGTATGACGGAGAATACATCGGGTGGCGGCTATATTTATCGCTCGTCAAAGGCGGCACTCAATTCCGTAGTCAAAAGCTTAAGCAATGACTTAACGCCTGACGGTTTTACTGTCCTTGCTTTGCACCCTGGTTGGGTACGCACCACAATGGGTGGGCCAAATGCACTTATAGATGCAGAGATATCAGCTCAAGGGCTGGCACAAGTTATTGACCAAAGCACCGTTGAACACTCTGGTCAATTCATCAATTACGACGGAACTTCGCTTCCTTGGTAAATATTTTACAAAAAGATGAGAGGTAGGTTAGCTTTATGCTTTCTACTTCTCTGACAACCTTGAATTTCTGCGTTTCCTTTCCAGACTTAGTAAGGCTATCAAACAAATAAGGAGAGTGAGCATGGCTGCGGATAGAGATCTGGTGAATTTTAGTGAAGATCACGAACTCAACTACTGCTTAAGAAGCGCAGGGAAACGTCAAACACAAGCGAATCGCGATGCGTTGGTCGATTTAGGTAAGCAAGTCAAACAAGTCTCGGGCAAACGAGTTCTTACGCAAGATGATGTAAGAGGTGCCATTCAAAATCACGGCGATCTGTTTGAGTAACACCACCACAAACAACAAGCAAAAGCGGCGCTATCATGCGCCGCTTTTGTTTAAGAGCTCTTTCGCTTTGAGGCTCCCGCTTTCGATGCCCCACTCTTTGGGTAGCTTCGCTTTTTACGCTTGAACGCCGGACGTTCGACTTTAGGTAAGTGGCGCAGAGAATCCGGTATTGGCCCTGATTTTACTTGGCTCATCAACCCATCAATACGCTGTTCAAGTGCCTGCATGAAAGGTTGATAAGCTTGATTTCTTTCTGCCATCCCCTGAAGTTGATGCTCCCAATGAGCGGTCATGTCAGGATACGTCGCATCTTGTGGTAATGCGTTGATTAACCCTCGTCCAGCTTGCGAGCTGAGTATGGATTTACCTTGCCTTGTCAATAACTGACGCTTAAAGAGCGTATCCAAAATACCCGCACGAGTCGCTTCCGTACCTAATCCATCTGTGTCGCGCAGAATTTTTTTCAACTCTTTATCGGCAACATAACGAGCAATTCCCGTCATCGCTTGCAGCAGAGTGGCTTCAGTAAAGTGTTTTGGTGGCTCAGTTTTTCGGTCTTTAATTTCACCTTCACGACATGTTAACACCGTGCCTTCACTTAACGGTGGCACCGCATCAATACCTTCGTCTTCTTTATCCGTTTTTCCCATCAGCGCTTTCCAACCCGGCGAAACAAGTTGACGACCTTTAGCAATGAAAATGCCACCAGCGATGTCGAATACCAATTTCGCTTCGGCATAGACAGCCGCAGGATAAAACTGCATTAAATATTGGCGCGCAATGAGCTGATACACTTTCATTTCGTTGCCAGACAGCGCATTAACGTTGGCTTGCTTAGGCGTTGGAATGATGGCGTGGTGAGCATCGACTTTTTTGTCATTCCACGCTTTCGACTTAATCGATAAATCGGCACCATTCACTGCGCTTTGCAGTTCTTTGGCGTTGTTTGCAATAGCGGATGTAACCGTTCCAGCTTGAGAATAATGCTCCAACGGCAAGTAGCGACAATCAGAACGCGGATAAGTGATCAGTTTGTGCTTTTCGTATAGTGCCTGACAAGTATCTAGCACCTGCTGCGCACTCATGCCATAACGCTTTGCTGCATCAATCTGCAAAGCAGACAATGAATATGGCAATGGTGCAGATTGCTTGGTTTGCTTCTGCTCTGATTCCTTCACTATCGCTGGCTGGTTCGCGATCCGATTAGCGACGTTTTCGACTAACTTGCGATTTAATACTCGCCCTTCTTCATCCTGCCATGGTTTGCAAGCCTCACTGGGTTTCCAGCGTGCGCGAATATCAAACGCCCCATTTTGGTCTTGATACGGGATCAATGCGTGCAGCGTGAAGTAATCTTTCGGAACAAAGTTTTCAATTTCTTCATCTCGACGGACGACAAGCCCTAGAACCGGAGTTTGCACACGCCCAACCGAGAGCACACCTTGGTAGCCAGCCTTTTGTCCCAGCAAGGTATAAGCGCGAGACATATTCATTCCATACAACCAATCCGCCCGTGAGCGCGCGAGAGCGGAAACAGACAGAGGAATAAAATCACGATTACTGCGCATTGAGTTTAGTGCGCGCTTCACCGCAGGTAAGTTCAAGTCAGAAATCAGCAAACGCTGTGTCGCTTCTTTCTTAGTTTTGGAAAGCTTGCAGTAGTCGAGAACCTCATCAACTAACAGCTGCCCTTCACGGTCTGGGTCTCCCGCATGAATCACTTCAGTTGCTTCTTTGAGCAATTTACGAATCACGGTTAACTGCTTACTGGCACTTTTTCTCGGTCTAAGTTGCCATTGCTGAGGAACAATCGGCAGATCGGCCATGCTCCATTTTTTGTAGCGTTCATCGTAAGCGTCTGGCTCAACTTGCTCTAGCAAATGACCAATACACCACGTCACCACATCACCATTTCCACAACGGATAAAGCCTTGGTCTTTCTTTTGGGGATTAGGTAAAGCAGCCGCAATAGCACGACCTAGACTGGGTTTTTCAGCAATAAACAGACGAGACATAAGGATTTGGAAATCAAAATAATTAGGGCCACATTATCGAATGTAGCCCTAAGAAATCAAGGAAAAACTGTATAAATGAACAGTAAGCGTTATCTAGGTATGTATTTATTGAAATTCAACAAACTTAGACAAATCGCGCTCTGGCACTTTCATTGGAGTACAACCTGGTGTACCAAGGTATAGAAATCCAACAATTTCATCTTCACCTTCTAGGCCAAATGCTTGATGTACCTCAGGGTGGAACATCCATTTACCTGAACGCCAAAAACCTTGGAAACCTTGCGCAACCGCCGCCATTTGCATTGCTTGAACAGCGCAGCCCGCAGAAAGATATTGTTCCAATGCAGGGACTTTCTCATGCTCGGTTACTTTCGCGATCACGGTAATGACCATTGGGGCACGAAACGGCGCATTTTTCACTTTTTCGATCACAGCCTCATCACTATGGTCTGCAATCGCGGCTTTCACCAAAATATCTGATAGCTTCTTCAAACCATCACCTTGAGCAATCACAAAACGCCAAGGGGTTAAGCCCGCATGGTCAGGAGCACGAAGACCTGCGCGAATAATATTCTCCAACGCTTTGCCCTCTGGTGCTGGCGCAGATAATTTGGCGATAGAGCGACGGTTAAGCAAAAGATCGAGAGCTTCCATGAGCGAGTCCTTATTGAATCTAACTGTTATTTTCTTTGCTGCTCACTTTAGCATAATCCTCTCACTCGAATAACAATCTGTTTTTTAGGGATTATCGTGATGATTCACACAAACCGAGAGTGACAGAAACAAAAAAGCTGCGCATCACACGCAGCTTTTGAGTCATATAAAGCTCGATGTTATAGCTTCACAGCAAGTTTTACGCCTTGGCGAATTGCACGCACTGCATCCAACTCACCGGCATGATCAGCGCCACCGATGATATGCAGTTTTTCACCAAGTTCAGACCACTTGTCTTCAAACGGACGTACTGATTCCTGTCCCGCACAAATAACGACTTTATCAGCCTCTAAAAGCTGCGCCTTACCATCTACATGAATGTGTAAACCGTTGTCATCAATTTTGTCATAAGACACGCCACCAAGTAGATGCACTCCGCGTTTTTCTAATGTGCGTTTATGGATCCACCCTGTCGTTTTACCCGGTCCTTTACCAACACGACCTTTGCGACGCTGAAGCACCCACACTTCTTTGTCACTCACCGCGTCTGGGTATGGGTACAGTCCACCTGGTTGCGACATTTCTTTATCAATGCCCCATTCATGCAGCCAATCATCCAACGTTTGCCCTGCTGGCTCGGTAATCATTGTTGCAACATCAACACCAATACCACCAGCACCAACAATGGCGATTTTTTCACCGACCGGCGTTTTGTCACGAATCAGCGTTTGGTAATCCACCACTTTTTCTGCATTATCAATACCTTCGATATTGACCTTACGCGGTTCAACACCAGAAGCCATCACAACCTCATCGTACTCTGTCAGCAAATCGTAGTTCGCTTCCGTAGACAAATGCAGATTTACACCCGTTTCATCAATTCGGTTGGCAAAGTAGCGAATCGTTTCTCTGAATTCTTCTTTACCTGGGATTTGCATCGCTAAGCGGAATTGCCCACCAATTCGGTCGTTCTTTTCAAACAGGTCAACTTTATGACCACGTTCAGCTAAAGTCGTCGCACAAGCTAAACCAGCAGGGCCTGCGCCTACAACGGCAATATTTTTCTTCTTGAACGTTGGTTCAACCACAATTTCTGTTTCGTAACAGGCAAGTGGATTGACGAGACAACTAGCGCGCTTACCTTTAAATACGTTGTCCAGACACGCTTGGTTGCAACCGATACAAGTATTAATAAACTGCGCTTTCTCTTGTTCTGCCTTCGCGACAAAGTATGGATCCGCCAAGAACGGGCGAGCCATTGACACCATATCCGCCTGACCAGAAGCAAGGATTCGCTCTGCTTCATCAGGAGTGTTAATTCGGTTACAGGTGACGATTGGCACAGAAACGTGCGGTTTCACCTTCTCGGTTACCCATGTAAATGCACCGCGAGGTACTTGCGTTGCAATGGTCGGAATACGTGCTTCATGCCACCCAATACCAGTGTTGATAATGGTGACGCCCGCGTCTTCCAATCCTTTGGCTAATTCAATCACATCTTCGAACGTGCTGCCCTGCTCGACGAGATCCAGCATCGAAAGACGGAAAATGATGATGAACTTCTCACCCACCGCTTTACGTACAGCTTTCACTATCTCCAACGGGAAGCGCATGCGTTTTTTGTAACTGCCGCCCCAATCGTCATATCGCATATTGGTGCGCTTACAAAGGAATTGATTGATTAAATAACCTTCTGAGCCCATTAATTCCACGCCGTCATAACCGGCAAGTTGAGCGAGTTCAGCGCTGTTGGCAAATGCATCGATGGTCTTTTTGATCTGACGCTCGCTCATTTCACTCGGCGCAAACTTCGCGATCGGCGCTTTAATGCCAGAGGCGCTCTGCGCAAACGGGTGCATCGCGTAACGCCCAGCATGTAAAATCTGTAGTGCAATTTTGCCACCATGCTTGTGCACGGCATCGGTAACTACTCGGTGCGCCTTTGCGTGTTTTGGCTTACTAAACTCCGCACTTAACGGGTGCAAACGACCGCGTAAATTCGGTGAAAAACCGCCGGTCACGATAAGCCCGACGCCACCTTTCGCGCGCTCTTCATAAAACGCGGCGAGCTTTTGCAATCCTTCCTTGTGCTCTTCTAGGCCTGTGTGCATTGATCCCATCAGGACTCGATTTCGTAATTGTGTAAAACCTAGGTCCAGTGGTTTTAATAAATTAGGGTACATGGCAGACATCACTAAACATCCATTTTTATTATCATGGTCTGACCAGACTACGTCCGGAAAACCAAAAAATCAAACAGGCGTTTACATTTTTGTAACACCGATCAATCTCGCGCGAAAATATGCCAATTGTTGAGTGAGCGTGATAAGCTAAAAAAATGTTATCTTTTGAGATCTTAGAGATAAGAACCCATACTTTGTAAGATTAGGGAAAGACTATCTCGTTATGGAGACAAGATGAAAAAACTCTTCAAATTTATTGGTTTGATATTTAAGGGGATATGGAAAAGCATCACCTTTATTAGACTCGCGTTGGCAAACCTGATCTTCCTTTTGATGATTGCCGTGTTTTACTTTGCGTTTACCTACACTGGCGAAGGACGACCTGTTATCGAGAAAGAATCCGCTTTGGTTATGAACCTTTCTGGTCCCATCGTGGAACAGCGTCGTTATGTCAATCCAATGGACTCAGTCGCAGGTTCTCTTTTAGGTAACGAGATGCCAAAAGAGAACGTTTTGTTCGATATCGTGGACACCATTCGCTACGCAAAAGACGATGCCAAAGTCTCTGGCTTGGTATTGGCACTGCGCGATCTGCCAGAAACGAACTTAACGAAACTTCGTTACATTGCTAAAGCGTTAAACGAGTTTAAGGCATCAGGTAAACCAGTTTACGCGGTGGGTGACTTTTACAATCAGAGCCAATATTACTTAGCAAGCTACGCCGATAAAGTGTACATGGCGCCTGATGGTGGCGTACTGATTAAGGGCTACAGCGCTTACTCTATGTATTACAAAACTCTGCTAGAGAAGTTAGACGTATCCACTCACGTTTTCCGAGTCGGTACTTACAAATCAGCTATCGAGCCGTTTATTCGTGACGACATGTCGGATGCGGCAAAAGAGTCTGCCACGCGCTGGGTCACTCAGTTGTGGAGCGCTTTTGTCGATGACGTGACGACTAACCGCAACATCAACGCCAAAGTGCTAAACCCAACGATGGAAGAACTGCTTACCGAGATGAAATCTGTGGATGGTGATTTGGCGCAATTGGCAGTCAAAATGGGGTTAGTTGATGAATTGGCGACACGCCAAGATATTCGTACCTTATTCGCCAAAGAATTTGGTAGCGATGGTAAAGACAGCTACAACGCCATTAGTTATTACGACTACCTAGCAACGATTCGCCCTGACTACACACTCGCAAACCATGATATTGCCGTTGTTGTTGCAAGTGGCGCCATCATGGATGGTCAACAACCTCGTGGAACAGTAGGCGGTGACACAGTTGCAAGTCTACTGCGTCAAGCGCGTAACGATGAGAAGGTAAAAGCAGTCGTGCTTCGCGTAGACAGCCCCGGTGGCAGTGCGTTTGCGTCAGAAGTGATTCGCAACGAAGTAGAAGCGCTAAAAAAAGCAGGCAAACCTGTTGTAGTTTCGATGTCGAGCTTAGCGGCCTCTGGCGGTTACTGGATTTCAATGAGCGCAGATAAAATCGTCGCACAACCAACAACACTGACAGGTTCTATTGGTATCTTCAGCGTTATTACGACGTTCGAAAAAGGCTTCAGCAAACTTGGTATCAACACCGACGGCGTTGGCACCTCACCGTTTTCTGGCGACGGCATTACGACTGGCTTGTCTGAAGGCGCGTCTCAAGCGTTCCAATTAGGCATTGAGCATGGCTACAAACGCTTTATCTCTTTGGTTGGTTCAAACCGAGATATGACGGTAGAAGAGGTAGACAAAGTCGCGCAAGGCCGAGTTTGGACAGGTCAAGATGCCTTATCATTCGGTCTTGTTGACCAAATGGGTGACTTCGATGATGCCGTTGAGTTAGCGGCGAAGCTGGCGAACGTGACAGATTACGGTATTTACTGGGTTGAAGAGCCATTGTCACCAACAGAACTATTCCTACAAGAATTCATGAATCAGGTGAAAGTATCCCTTGGTGTTGACGCAACAAGCCTTCTGCCAAAGAGCCTTCAACCTGTGGCTCAACAGTTCGAACAAGATGCAAGTCTGCTTCAAAGCTTTAACGATCCGAAAGGACAATACGCTTTCTGTTTGAACTGCCAAGTACAGTAGATTTTCAGTAAGAAACACAAAGGGCATCTCTACGTGAGATGCCCTTTTTTATTGAGCTCAACATCTCCTCAGATGACTTTCATATGCTGTGCGCCGAGCCTCGCATCTCAAGGTTATTTAGGTATATAATCCCGCCTCTGTTCCCCTACATGAAAGAAAAAACGATGACTAGAAAACACATCTACATCGCTTACACCGGTGGCACCATCGGTATGCTAAAATCGGATCACGGTTACGTTCCTATCGCTGGCTTTATGGAAAAACAGCTTGCCAGCATGCCGGAATTTCACCGTCCAGAGATGCCGGAATACACTATCCACGAATATGATCCTCTTATCGATTCATCAGATATGACACCAGCAGACTGGCAACAAATCGCTGATGACATTCGTGACAACTACGACAAGTACGATGGTTTCGTTATTCTGCACGGCACTGACACGATGGCTTACACCGCGTCGGCTTTGTCTTTCATGCTAGAAAACCTAGGTAAGCCAGTTATCGTTACTGGTTCTCAAATTCCTTTGGCTGAACTGCGCTCTGATGGTCAAGCAAACTTACTAAATGCTCTGCATATCGCAGCAAACTACCCAATCAACGAAGTCACCTTATTCTTCAACAATCAGTTGATGCGTGGCAACCGCAGCACAAAATCTCATGCTGACGGCTTTAATGCATTTACGTCACCAAACTTGCCGCCACTGTTGGAAGCGGGCATCAACATTCAGATTAGCAACAGCATCAAGGTGAACGCGCAACCTGAAGGTGAATTCAAAGTTCACAACATTACTCCTCAACCAATCGGTGTGATCACAATGTATCCGGGTATTTCACATGAAGTTATCCGCAATACCTTGCTTCAGCCAGTAAATGCAATGATTTTGCTAACCTTTGGTGTGGGTAACGCTCCGCAAAACCCAGAACTACTAGGCCATCTTAAAGAAGCCTCTGAGCGTGGTGTTATTGTAGTCAACCTGACTCAATGTTTGGCTGGTAAAGTCAACATGGGCGGTTATGCGACAGGCTGTGCGTTGGCAGATGCAGGCGTAATTAGCGGTTACGATATGACGCCAGAAGCGGCGCTCGCAAAACTGCACTTCTTATTGAGCCAAAATCTGTCTTACGAAGAAGTAAAAGAGAAAATGCAGGAAGTACTGCGTGGCGAAATGAGCCTGTAATCGCTTCTTCGAATCTCTAACAATGCTTCGAATATAAAAAAAGCCCAATATTGATTGGGCTTTTTACTTTGGCATGAAGTGACAGAATCAATCGAGATTCGGGTTTACACGAACAATGTCACTTTCATCGGTATTGAACTGTTTTTTCAGTTCCTGTTTAGACTTAAAACTGATTTCACCACCAGCCGCAACCGTCATATGTTGCGCCTCGGTATTGTGTTTTGATTGATACAACATCACAGCTTGCATACACGAATCTCGCTGCTCTTTAGAAAGTGTTGTACCCTCAGGCCATCTTCCCGTTTCTACTGCATAAACCAAACGATCATAAACTTCTGGAGTTATCGCTTTTAATAGTTGTTCTGCGTCCATAATGTACCTTCTTATTACATTCTATTTACAGAACATAACGGGTTAAGAAACTGAGTCAAGAACACGAAAATGAATTGGTGTAACGGATCACAAGCAAAACCATGAAAAAAACATACTGGTTACTCGCCAGCCTCACTACCCTTACTTTGACGGGCTGTTTTGAAGGCAACGTTACAACAGAAGAGTTGTGTCAAAAAACGCCAGAGCTCCGTTGTGAAAACCTCAATATGGATGACGGCCAATGTCGAATTCCTAGAACCAAGTTAATTTGGCACCGTTTTGAGCTACTGAAAAACCCATCAGAAGCAAACCAAATTACCGAATACAGCATCGTTGCTGATTATCGCAAATGTTTGGAGCTCGCGTCTCAGATCACCCCTATCGATCAAAGTGAGCTAAAAAGGCAACGCTTTAATGCCTTGGTACACAGCATAGATGAACTCAAGCGTATCGTCGAAGAACTGAAAGGTTCTCAACAACCAGAGACACTCTATTTTCTTTGGTCACAAACGGGCGATACACAAGCACGTCGCCAATTTTTACAAATGGAAGGCACACCCCAGTTAAATACTGCAGAAATGCAGTATGCCTTAGCCACTTTCTATACCAATAGAGACGCAAAAAAAACGCTAGTCTTGCTCAATAATGCTTTGGCTCTGTCAAACAAAGACAACCTAAACCCTGTGATACTTAAATCACTGGCAAGCATTAACCAAGGTTTAGGCGAGAAAAAGCAGGCGTACTTATGGGCGATGGTTGCCAAACGATTTGATGTGCCTTTAGCGGATGAAAAGCAGTTGCAGCGTATGTACCACTTCGAGGATCCGAGCCAATACGAAAAGTTAGATGAGTTGGCCGATACGATTGCAAAGGCAATACGCAAAGGCAGTTATTCGCCCGATATGGTCCCTAAAGACATGTAAACAAAAAACTCCCGCTTAGCCGGGAGTTTTTTTCCTATTGCTGGTGATTATGAGTGGTCTAACGGTACGATGAAAGGATAAAACACTCTTAACAGCAAAAATGTCATTATTCGTCAGATTTGTTGAAAATTAACGACACCGAATTTACACAATAACGCTCGCCAGTGGTCTTCGGACCGTCTTCAAAAACGTGACCCAAATGGCTATCACAGCTCGCACAACGAATCTCCGTACGAACCATTCCGTGACTTAGATCTTCCAAATAGCGTATTGCTTCATTATTAAGAGGTGCATCAAAACTCGGCCATCCACAACCAGAGTCGTACTTGTTATCCGAGATAAATAGAGGGGCATTACAGCACGTACAAGCGTAAACGCCCGTCTCTTTATTATGCAGTAACTTACCACTGAACGGCGGCTCTGTACCTTGCTCTCGACAGACACGGAACTCTTCGTCAGATAACTGCTCACGCCACTGTTCATCAGACTTCGTTACTTTTTTTCCGCTTTGTTCCACGAATTTCGGTTCCTTCTTTACTATTTTGGGCATTGACTTTTTTAGCAAAAAACTTGCTTCTCGTAACAGTTGTAGCACATACTTTCTCACCAGGACACCATGTGTAATGAATTTGATACGAGTACTTATCTCGCAAGTTATATTACGCCAACTGGACTACAGAAGATTCAGTAAAAGTTTAAAAAACGAACATTTGCGAAGAATTGTTAAAAAAAGCGTCGCTTTTTTTTGACTTTAAACAAGTTAAGTCCGATTATCTGTTGCAGATGTTTACTGGATTCTGTAATTTTACTACCAGTTATCTTTAATCAGAAATTAAGTTGTGGAGCAACTATAATGACTATCAAAGTAGGTATTAACGGTTTTGGCCGTATCGGTCGTTTCGTATTCCGTGCAGCGCAAGAGCGCGCAGACATCGAAGTTGTAGGTATTAACGACCTTATCGACGTAGAATACATGGCATACATGCTTAAGTACGACTCAACTCACGGCCGTTTCAACGGTACTGTTGAAGTTGAAGGCGGTAACCTAATCGTTAACGGTAAAACTGTACGTGTTACTGCAGAGCGCAACCCAGCTGACCTTAAATGGGACGAAATCGGTGTTGACGTTGTAGCAGAAGCAACTGGTCTTTTCCTAACTGACGAGACTGCACGTAAGCACATCGAAGCTGGTGCGAAGAAAGTTGTTCTAACTGGTCCTTCAAAAGACGCTACTCCAATGTTCGTAATGGGCGTTAACCACGCTACTTACGCTGGTCAAGACATCGTTTCTAACGCTTCTTGTACTACTAACTGTCTAGCGCCTATCGCTAAAGTTCTTAACGACAAGTTCGGTATCGAATCTGGTCTTATGACTACAGTTCACGCTACTACAGCAACTCAAAAAACTGTAGACGGTCCTTCTGCTAAAGACTGGCGCGGTGGTCGTGGTGCTTCTCAAAACATCATCCCATCTTCAACTGGTGCTGCTAAAGCTGTAGGCGTTGTTCTTCCAGAACTAAACGGCAAACTAACTGGTATGGCTTTCCGCGTACCAACAGCTAACGTTTCTGTAGTTGACCTAACAGTTAACCTAAAAGAAGGCGCATCTTACGAAGCGATCTGTGCAGCAATGAAAGAAGCTTCTGAAGGCGAACTAAAAGGCGTTCTAGGCTACACTGAAGACCAAGTTGTTTCTCAAGACTTCATCGGTGAAGTTCAAACTTCAGTATTCGATGCTAAAGCTGGTATCGCTCTAACTGATAACTTCGTTAAAGTTGTATCTTGGTACGACAACGAAATCGGTTACTCAAACAAAGTTCTAGACCTAATCGCACACATCTCTAAGTAATTAGAAATCGTGATTAGCTCTTAACTGAGTTGAAAAAGAGGCGGCTTGATAGTCGCCTTTTTTGTATCTGGAATTTGAGAAAAATCTCAGACGTACTTTCATAAATACTGAGAAGTGCGCCGAAATCTACCTCTTCCCCAGTGTAGGAAACAAGCACATGGATTTAAAAACTCTTCCTCCTCTAACCGTTCTTTCAGACAACGTAACTGTTGTCGAAATCGATAACGTAAAGATCGTTCGTATTATTCATGACAAAGCGACAGCAGGTATTGCTTTACACGGCGGTCATGTAGTCTCGTACGCACCACAAGGTCAAGAAGACTTGATCTGGATGAGCGAAAAAGCCATTTTTGATGGCAAAGCAGCATTACGTGGTGGCATTCCTGTTTGTTGGCCTTGGTTTGGCCGTATTGCTGCACCAGCTCATGGCTTTGCGCGTACATCCGAATGGGAATTGGTTGAGCACCGCGAAAATGAAAATGGTGTCATCGTCGAGTTGGCACTATTCCCAACCGAAGAAACACATCAAATTTGGCCACACATGTTTGATGCGCGTCTTCTTATCGAAGTGGGTGACGAACTCAAAGTAACGCTGAAAGTTCTTAATATCGATGATGAAGCTTGGACGTTCTCAGGCGCATTACATACTTACCTAAACGTGGGCGATATCAAACAAGCGCAAACAACAGGTATGGGCAATGAGTACATCGACAGCTTGAAAAATAGCGAAGTGTGTCAGGGTGGTGAGGTTCTTCAACTGACTGACACCATCGATCGCGTATACACGCAACCAGAAGCTCAAATTTTAGTGAAAGACCCTGTTCTTAACCGCACGTTGAGCGTAACGAACCGCGGCCATAACTCCGCAGTACTATGGAACCCGTGGGCGGAAGGTGCACAAGGGATGGGAGATATGGCTGACAATGGCTATGAAACCATGCTGTGTGTGGAATCTGCCCTTCATGCACCAAGTATTGAAGAAGGCAAGACTCTTGAGCCAGGCGAGAGCTACGAGCTCGTGACAGTGATTGCTGCCCAATAATCCTCCTAGGCCGGCTCATCCGGCCTTTTTTTTGAAATCATTTCCGTTCTTCCTCGGTCACTTTCTAACTAACTCATTGGTTATCTGAGTTTTTTGATAATTTAATTAATAGATATCAAAAAAATTATTCATATAAACCGATAGCATGCCGATATAAAACTCATAAGTTATAAATATATCAGGAAGACATTCCATGTTAGAAAAGTACAGAAATCAAAGTGTTGGCTTTCAACTAAAGTTAGTCATCACTTTGTGCCTAGTAATTGCCTTTTCCAGCATTGCTGCGCTCGTTTATCGAAACGCATCTGGCGTGCTGCTAGAAAGTACGTTGAGAGAACATCAATCCAAAGTCGAGTCGATGGCAAAAACCATTGCCGGTCAGTTCGATGCTTACCTTCATACTGCTCAAGTACTCGAATCAACTTTTCGCAATGGTTACCTTGCAGGCGTTTATGTAGAAAACTACACGGTAGACTTCATGGGCCATGAAGTACCAAATATCACGCAATACAGCGAAAGTTTGATTAACGACACAAAGCTGGTCGACAGCTTCACACGTGATACCGGAGCAATCGCAACGTTATTTGCACCACTTGGTGATGACTTCATTCGCGTTTCAACATCATTAAAAGATCCGCAAGGTAAGCGTGCAGTAGGCACGACTCTTGGACGCAACCATCCTGGTTACCAACTCTTAAAGAGCGGAAAACCTTACTACGCGCAAATCAAACTATATGGCGAACGCTACATTACCTATTACGCGCCAATCAAAGACGCTAACGGTAACGTATCTGGCTTGTCATTTATCGGTTTGCCAGTAGACCAAGCCACACAAACTCTGTTTGATGCACTAGAAGAGATTAAGTGGGGCGACACAGGCTACACCATCATTGTCGATAACGACGAAAACAATCTTGGTAAGTACTTACTCCACCCGACTAAGAGCGCTACCGATCCTTCAATCGTAGAAGTTCGTGATTACGATGGTAACAAGCCTTTCCATAAGATTTTCGAACAAAAGAGTGGTCTGATCCGCTACCCATTCCAATACGGATCAACCGTCGGTGAAAAATACTTAGTGTTCACCGAAGTACCCGGCTGGAACTGGAAACTACTGGGCGGTACATTCATCAAAGAAGTGACCAAAGGCAGCGACACGCTACTTAAACTGATAGCCATCATTTCTTCGGTAGCAGCGAGCATCACTTTTGTTGTGCTCACTCTGTTCTTAACTCGCAGCTTACAGCCTCTAACGGTGTTGAACTCTTACATGACGCGCCTAGCTAATGGTGAAGTCAGCTTACAAATTCCGTCGTCTCGTAAACGTTCGAAAAATGAGATTGTGAATTTGAATAACGGCGTTGCAAGCATGGCAAATCAACTGAATGAGTTAGTTGGCCAGATTCGTTCTACCAGCGATTTAGTCGAAAGTAACTCGACCAGTGTAGCAAGCGATGCTCATAGCAACTTAACCCAAGCGGATCGTCAGCAAGAAGAAGTTGAGCAAGTCGTAACAGCGATCGAAGAGATGGCCTCTTCCGCTCAATCGGTGGCGCAGCAAGTAGAAAGCATTGCTGAGAATGTCCGCTCAGCGAACTTAGATAGCCAATCTGGTTTGACGATTGTTGAAGGCGTATGTGTCGACGTGGCGCAGTTGAATGATCAATTGGATCAATCAGCCGAAGCCATCGAACAAGTCAACCGTGACAGTGAAAGTATCCAAACCGTCACAAGAATGATCGACGAAATTGCCGAGCAAACCAACCTACTCGCTCTCAACGCAGCAATTGAAGCGGCACGTGCCGGTGAGCAAGGCCGTGGGTTTGCTGTGGTCGCGGATGAAGTTCGCACATTAGCGCACCGTACGCAAAGCTCAGTGCAAGACGTAGTTGGGATTATCGAGAAGCTAAAAGGCTCAACACAAAATGCCGTAACCATGATGACTGACAGCCAACGCAGTGCGAATCAGGTGCTAGACAAAGCGCAAGACGCAGGCACCGCACTCGAAGCGATTGCCGTTCAGGTACAATCTATCGCCTCTCAAGCTGATGCCATTGCCGCGACCTCGGAAGAACAAGCTCAAGTTTCACAAGAAATTGCAGCCAACGCGCATTCAATCAGTGAGCTAAACCGAGAGAGCCGTAACACCAGCGCGAAAACATCACAAAGTGCGATCGAGTTACAGCAACAAGCGAGAAATTTAAAAGAGCAAGTGGACTTCTTCCATTAATCCCTTGCCCTTCTCCTCTTATCATTGTTCAAAACGTGTAAGAGGCGCTCAAGAACCTAAAGAGCCGAAGATCTCGGCTCTTTTTGTTTCACTTAAAGCCACGCTTTTTGATAGAATTTGCCGCCCTACTTTCTGTTCGAGATCGTCATGAACTATCAATGCCCTCTATGTCACCAACCACTTTCGCTGACTGAAAAGACGTTTAAGTGTGAAAACAATCATCAGTTCGACCTAGCAAAAGAAGGTTATGTGAATCTGATGCCTGCGCACCACAAACGTTCGAAAGATCCAGGTGACAACAAAGAAATGATGCAAGCTCGCCGCCGTTTTCTCGAAGGAAACCACTACGATCCAATGCGTCAAGAAGTGGCTCGACTATGTGCGAAATACACAGAAGGTACGACACACCAATTACTGGATATCGGTTGTGGTGAAGGTTATTACACCGATCAAGTGCAGCAATCTCTCTTCGAACAAGATCCACAAGCCACTGTTTTTGGTTTGGATATTTCTAAAGTGGCCATTCGTTACGCTTCTAAGCGCTACCCAAACTGCCAATTTAGTGTAGCGTCTAGCCATCGCTTGCCGTTTGCAGACCAATCACTGGATGCGATTTTGCGTATTTACGCGCCATGCAAAGCAGAAGAGTTGCAACGCGTCATCAAAGACAACGGCGTGGTGATCACGGTAACGCCCGCAGGTCGTCACCTTTACCAGTTCCGCGAACGCATCTATCAAGAAGTTCGCTTACACAATGAAGAACCAGAGAACATTGAAGGTTTTGAGCTAGAGCACCAACAAAAGCTGAACTACACCATGGACTTAGAAAATGGTGTTGCATTTGATTTGTTGCAAATGACTCCATTTGCTTGGAAGGCGAAGGATGAACTTCGTGAAGAGCTAAAGTCCGCTACACTTTTCCAGTGTGAGGCCGATTTCATGCTACGCGTTTACCGCAAGAAGCCAGTTCAACAAGAGAATCAATAGAGAATAACGAAAATCATTCTCATTTATATTGATTCATTGCTCAGCCTCCATTAATATCACTCGGACATTTTTGGAGGCTTTTCAATGCGCTTTTCTATTTTAGGCCTTGCATTTGCAAGCGTACTTTCAGGGTGTGTTTCTACCACGCCAACCACATCGGCCCTTTCTTCAACAGATGTCACCACCTTTTACGATTACCAACTGCATTCTCCTTCTGGCAACGCCCTTGCTTTGCAGAACCTGCCAGATGAGTTAAAAAACGCTGACGTGATCTTGGTTGGAGAGTGGCACACTCATGCTGGTATTCATCGCTTCCAAACCGATCTACTGAGGCAGCTTTCTTCTGACGAACGCCGTATTGCCCTATCTATGGAGCAAGTCACGCGTGACAAGCAATCGGTGCTAGACGCTTATCTAAAAGGCGAAATCGGTGAACAATACTTCATGTCACAAAGCAATGCGTGGCCAAACTATGAAAGCGATTACCGCCCACTCGTTGAGTTCGCCAAGCAAGCCAACTTACCTGTTATCGCCGCAAATGCCCCCAAATACATCGTCCGCTGTATTGGTCGTCAAGGTGTTGATTACCTGAATAAATTAGATGATGAAGAACGCAGCTTTGTGGCTGAAAACGTCAATACCGCGAACAGTCCATATAAAGAAAAGTTCATGGCATCCATGCATCATGGCAAGCCAGAGCAAACTGAAAAGCAATACGCCGCACAAGTAACGTGGGACGAAACCATGGCGGAGTCGATTGTGAAATACCTCGATCAAAACCCAAATGCTCAAGTTGTTCATGTCGCGGGGAAATTTCATACAGAAGCAGGTTTAGGTACCGCAGCATCCATTTTACAACGCAACCCTGAACTTAAAGTGGTGGTGGTTAATCCAACGTCTGAAATCAGTACAAACAGCCCCGATTATCAGTTAGAAGTACTCGAACCGCCGGTTCGCTTCGTTCAAGATGTGAACCGAATGGCCGCGTATAAGCACCTATCTACACGTAATGACGATCTTCAATGTAAATAACGCGGCCTATCCTACATTTTAATCTAGTTATACGGTCTGTTTTTTGCTTTGCTATTTAAGAAACAATCTTGGCGGCAAAAACAGGCCCGTTTTCTCCTATCATGAGTTCCAACCTTTGATTCAGAATATCTGCGTCAAATTGGTACAAATTGATTCAAGAAATACCCTATGCCGTCGATATAGAGATAACTGCTTTTTACCCGCACTCAGTGAAAGAGTGTCGATGTTCCAAGGAGTATTCGATGAATCCAGTAGGAAGCAACCCAGTAAACTCTTATGCTAAGCAACCGGCAGTAGTGGCACAAAATCAAGACAATCACGTTGATACGGCTGCCGCGCCACTCAAAGTTGAGCACAACAAAGTGACACTTTCTACGGAAGGTAAGGCACTGCTAGCGGCGTTGCAGCAAATTGACCATGAGAGTAAAAAGGTAGAAGCAGAAAACAAAACAATGGGTGAAAAAGTAGAATCTTTCACTCACGGTGCACTTGGCATGGATCATCCCGACAAGATTGAAGAAGAGGAAGACGGCTCATATTCTGCAGGGCAGTATCTTTCCGCTGCGCTCACTGTTAGTGGTATCATTTTAGCTCTCGTCTAGCCGCAAAATTCCTACTCGACACGATAACAAACCGTGTTTGAATCCGTACTGAAAAGCAGACCATAATTCCTTTCGCTTAAGAACAAGCCATCATACAACATGGATGAATCTTTCATCTATAAGGCATGGTTCTTACTGCATTCACTCGTTTATTGCTCCCTCAATCAAGTTTCTTATGAAGGCGCTAAATGGATGACTTTAGTCCATGCTTTCAACTCCTAAGCGTAATCCAAGCCCACTTCTGTGGGCTTTTTTATACCCCAACATCTGCGACCGAGTTGGCTAGCAACCCAAAATGACAATGCCGTGAATCTTTTATTACCGCCACAAAAGCGTCATAAACCGCTGCTTTAATTTCTGCGCTTTCAATAAACAAGGAAAATATAATGAAGCGTTTAGTTTCTCCGATTATTACTGCAGTGGCTGCATCTACACTTTCATTCAATGCGCTATCCGCTGAAATCAAAAACGTTATTCTGATGATTGGTGATGGTATGGGGCCTCAGCAAGTCGGCTTGCTAGAAACCTACGCGAACCACGCACCAAACTCGATTTACAAAGGCCAAACCACCGCGCTCTACAAGTTAGCGCAAGAAGGAGTGATTGGCTCATCTTTAACGAACCCAGAAGATGCGATCGTTGTCGACTCTGCATGTTCGGCAACAATGCTCGCAACAGGTATCCCAACCGCATCAGAAGTGATTGGTATTGACAGCCAAGGCAATCACGTTGAGACCATTTTGGAAAAAGCCAAGAGCAAAGGCAAAGCAACGGGTCTTGTTTCAGATACGCGCATGACGCACGCAACACCAGCCGCGTTTGCTGCGCATCAGCCTCATCGCTCGCTAGAAAACAACATCGCTTCCGATATGCTAGAAAGCGGTGTCGACGTGTTGTTATCTGGTGGTCTGCGTCACTGGATTCCAAAATCGACTAACGACAAAGGTGAAACTTACCAAGCGCTAGAAAAACTTACGCAAGGCAGTGTTTACCTAAAATCTAAGCGTAAAGACGAACGCAATCTGCTTACCGAAGCGCAAGACCAAGGCTACAGCCTAGCTTTCAGCCGAGACATGTTGGCACAAGCAAAAGGCGACAAACTACTTGGCCTATTCGCTTACTCAGGTATGGATGATGGTATTGCTTACAGTAACAGCAAAAACGATCCAAAACGCACACAACCATCGTTGAAAGAAATGACGGTCAAAGCGCTTGATGTTCTTTCTAAAGACAAAGACGGCTTCTTCTTGATGGTTGAAGGTGGTCAAATCGACTGGGCTGGCCACAGTAACGATGCTGGTACCATGCTACATGAGTTGATTAAGTTCGACGAAGCGGTGAACTCTGTTTACGAGTGGGCGAAAGGTCGTGACGACACACTTATCATTGTTACCGCAGACCACGAAACAGGTTCTTTTGGCTTTAGCTACTCATCAGCAAATCTACCTAAACCAGAAAAACGCAAAGGTGAAGCCTTTGAAAAACGCGATTACGCGCCAAACTTCAACTTCGGTAAGTTTGAAATCCTAGATGGTTTATACAACCAGAAGAAAAGCTACTACGGCATGATCAGCGAGTTTGAAGCGCTAGATAAAGCACAGCAAACACCAGAAAAGCTAGCTGAAGTGGTGAATGCCAACAGCGATTTTTCTATCACACCTGAGCAAGCCGCTCATGTACTAGCAAGCAAACCAAACCCATACCGAGTTGCTGGCCACTCGTACCTAGAAGTAGAAACGGTACCAACAATTAACGACTTTGATGCGTTCTTCCCATACAACGACCGCGGTAACTTGCTCGCTCGCGAACAAGCGACCAAACAAAACACGGTATGGGGAACAGGCACGCACACTCATACACCAGTGAACGTGTTCGCTTGGGGGCCTGCAGAAACCATTCTTCCAGTTTCAAAAATCATGCACCACTCCGAGCTTGGTGAGTTCCTAAAGCAACAAATCAAATAATCATCTTGCACTTACTTCACGTCTTGTGATGTTCCAACGCTCTCTCACGAGAGCGTTTTTTTATCCGCAAAAACAGTTGACGTTTTAAGCAACAATACTCAATATTTGCACGTCTTAAATCATATCTACGAATACCATGTGCGAAATATTTGCTAAACAACCACAGGATAATTATCAGTTTATCACTCGTTCCATCCGCATTGACGGCCATGCCACCAGCGTAAAATTAGAGTCGAGTTTTTGGACGATTCTTGAAGAAATTGCCAGTGCGCAAGACATGACGGTTCCAAAGTTTATCAGCACGGTGTATCAAGAAGCACTGGAATACAATGGTGAAGTGAACAACTTTGCATCCTTACTGCGCTGCGCATGTCTCACGTATGCTCGCCAACCGGAAAACACACTCCATCAAGCGCTTGCTCAACTTAACGCTTAACACCTAACTATTCTTACCAAAATATTCAATGGCATCGATGAGGCTTTACGCCTCAATCGTAAGCTATTGAGCTTATTCTTATTTGTCGTACTCTAGTACTACCCAAACTCCTTTTGTACTCGCTAACCTATGCGGACAATTAAGGAGTACTCATGACAAAAATGATACACACCATGATCCGAGTACGCGATCTGGACCGTTCCCTACAATTTTACCGCGACGCACTTGAGCTAGAGATCAAAGACCAATACGTTTTTGATGGTTTCTCCCTAACCTATCTAGCAAATGAAGAAACAGGCTTTGAATTAGAACTTACCCACAACCACAACCAAAGCGAACCTTATACTCACGGTTCTGGTTACGGTCACCTTGCCGTTAGCGTGGACGACATCGAACAAGCTCACAAACGAATTAAATCTCTAGGTATTGAAGCAGGTGACATCAAAGCGTTTGACCACCAGCAAAAACACCTAGCGACCTTCTTTTTTGTCACCGATCCTGACGGTTACAAAATTGAGTTCCTGCAACGACAGGGACGCTACCTATAACTAAAACCGATAATTAAAAAAGAGTAAAAATTATGATTCACTTGACTGCTACCTTTCACGCACAACTGGGGAAAGAACAACAACTGAAAGAAGTGCTAACCCAAGCGCTTGAGCCAACTCGTAATGAAGAAGGTTGTGTTCGTTATCAGTTGTTCCAAGATAAAGACAACGCGAGCCACTTCGTTTTTCAAGAGCAATTTAAAGACCAAGAAGCGTTCGAATTTCACGGTAAAACTGAGCACTTTGCACGTTTGATCAACCAGATTGAAAACTTGCTTGAATGCGAACCGAAGTTAGCGTTCTTTAACGAACTGTAAGACACAAAACTTACCGCAAATAAAAAGGCACTCTTTATCGAGTGCCTTTTCGTATTTGGATGACACGCGATTACGCGTCTTTTTTCTCCACCATGTGCAAATGCACATCTTGTTGTGGGAAAGGAATCGAAATGCCTTCGCGATCAAAGCGTAACTTCACTTCTTTCGTTACATCCCAATATACCTCCCAGTAGTCATCTGTTTTAACCCAAGGGCGAACGATGAAATCTACCGACGAAGTATTCAAAGTGTGCACTTTAATCATTGGCTCAGGCGCGCGAAGTACCGCAGGGTGTGAAGTCACGATATCCGTTAGTACCGATTCCGCTTTCAATAAATCGTCTGCGTAACCAATACCAAACACCATATCCACACGGCGAATACGCTCATGGGTTACGTTCTTGATCACATCTCCCCAAATCTTACTGTTCGGCACAATGATGATCTGGTTATCGAAGGTGCGAATCGTGGTGTTCACTAAGCTCATGTGACTTACCTTGCCATCCACACCACCAGCGTAGACAAAATCACCCACATCAAACGGACGGTAAATCAAAAGCATCATACCCGCTGCGAAGTTCGACAACGTATCTTGCAACGCGAAACCAATGATCACACCGGCAATACCGAAACCAGTCAGAATTGGCGCTAAGTTCAAGCCAATCTGCGACAGGCCAACCATAATACCAATCACCCACACCACTTTACCGGACATGGAGATAAAGAAGTCCTGCATTAGGTGGGAAAGTTTCAAGTTCTTAGAAGACACCGCTTTGCTCACCACTTTGCGCGTGAGTTTAGCCAGTGCACGAGCAATCAATAAGATCAGCGCGAACACGAATAGCTGGAAGATATGCTGTGGTGCGTTTTCCGCAAACCAATCCACCGCGGAGTTTGACCAGTGACTGATGATGGACCACACCACTTTGGTGTCTAGCAAGTCGTGCGTGATGCTGCCTGTGATTTCAAAGATCTGACGCTTGTACTCCGACGTCTCAATACCCATTTTGTCGCCGATCGACATCAGGTTACGCAAACTTTCCGTTGCGATATTCAGTCTCTGCTTCACGATCAGTTGGCTAAGTTGCAAAGACGCTTTTTCTGATTCAGGGCTGGATGAAAGCTGCGTACCGATGATTTCTGCTTGTTGACGCAGATACGCCATCGATGCCGATAGCAAACGCATGCGCTTATCTAGCTTGTCTTGCAATTCCGCTTCCGCACGCTCATTTTGAACGCCTAATTGCTTGAGCCATGCCAAATTCTGCCAGCTCGAATCAAAGCTCACATCCAAGTAATGTTGAAGCTCGCGGTAGTCGTTAATAAGCGCGAGCTTTTCTTCGTCTTTCGCTTTGTTTAACTCTTCAATGACTTCTTTGGTTTTGGTCGTCAGATAATCGGTCGCGTCTTTTGAATACTTTTCCTGCGTTTTGACGAGCTTAATCAGCTTGTCACGAGGGATGGAGTCACGCTCAATCGCGGACGCTAATTGATTTCTCAACTCTTCATTTTTTTGGAAAAGTTGTAGCTGAAGCGCATCACGCTCATCACCTGCCGTTTGAGATAGGCTTTGCGATAAATCAACAATGTCGATGTTCAAGCTATCTATAGAAGCTTCTGCTTCAGAGATAATAGGAGGCTCTGTGCTTTCTGTAGCTTGCACAAAAATAGGGGTCATCATCGCGATGAATAAAGCGAATATCGCTACCCAAGGTGTCTGGCGATTTTTCAGGGGGAAATGAAACGTCATTTTTACCTCGTAGGAAACGAATCCCGATCGGAGCGATCAAGAATCGGAATGTAAAGCCTTGAAATGATATGCCCTAAGTTTACATCACTAAATTGCAAACCGAGCAGCATTTAGTTAATTAAGCGTCAGAGTTCAACAGTGACCGTCGTTTTGTCATCACTTATGAGAATCCGGTCTTTTATTGACCCTAAAAGCAAACAAGCCTTTCACTGTTGGTAAAAGGCTTGTTTCAATTTGGCTATGGGCGATTTGGGTGATTCAAAATGTGGTCTTCCCAATCCACCACATCAATTTCGTACACCACTTTGTTGCGGACACTTTCGCCCGCCGCGTGCATTGCGGATTTCGAGCCCGTAATCAACGGGTGCCATTCTGGTAATGGCTGATTTTCGGCTAACAGACGGTAAGCACACGTGTGCGGTAACCAAGTGAAATCGTCGATGTCTTCGCGTGTCAGCTTGGTGCACTCTTCGCCAGAGGTAAAGCGATTTGGGTAGTCCTTACATGAACATGTTTTGCTGTTCAGCCAGCTACACGCCACATTGGTGTAGTAGATTTCATCGGTATCTTCATCCATTAGCTTGTGCAGACAACACTTGCCACACCCATCACAAAGAGATTCCCATTCCTCTTCGCTCATGTGTTCTAACGATTTACTTTGCCAAAATGGAGTGCTCATACTTCAGGTCTCACCAAGGGAATTAGGGGCCGATTTATACTCTTCTCGCCGCAAAAGTTCAAGTTTTGAGACGATCTCCAATCGGCATCAAGTATCTAATACGATATTCAACCATTTTCAATTAACTGTTCTATCCTTATACGAGTTCGCATTATTTCATTGATCACGAAGGAATTAAGGAGTTTTCATGGGTATCATTTCTTGGATTATTTTGGGCTTGATCGCCGGGGCCTTAGCGAAATGGTTGATGCCAGGAAAAGATGGTGGAGGCTGGATCGCAACCATGTTGCTCGGGATTGCCGGTGCCTTTGTTGGTGGTTTCCTTGGCGGCATTCTTGGATTTGGTGGCGCGACAGGTGTAAACATCGGCAGCATCATTACCGCAACGCTGGGCGCGTTTATTCTGCTGTTTGTTTACAATCGCTTCTTGAGATGATCACAACGGTTTAAAAGCAAAAAGGAGCACTCTATTGAGTGCTCCTTTTTATTTTTTCTTAAGCGACTCTTCCAATCCACGTCAAAATGACCATAATTGCCCCCTCAATTTTTAAGAGGTTTACATTATGGATTGTCGATTAGGATGCGGAGCTTGCTGTATTGCGCCAAGTATCTCTTCACCGATACCTGGAATGCCCAAGGGCAAACCAGCAGGTGTTCGTTGCGTGCAACTCAACGATGACAATTTGTGTAAGCTGTTTGGTAAGCCTGAGCGCCCTAAAGTTTGTCACGATTTTAAGCCGTGTCCGGTTGTGTGTGGCAAAACCAACCAAGAAGCGCTCGACAACATCACTGAGCTAGAGCAACTTACTTAATCTATTCAGAGCACCCGTTTAGTCGTTCCCAAGCTCTCGCAAATACAAGTAGATGGTATCGCGCGATATACCAAGATGGTTTGCAACCATTAAAACAGCGTCTTTGTATTTAAAAATGCCTAGGCCATGCAGGCGCGTCACCAGTTCACGGTTGCGTTTAGAAGGCGCAATGGCTTCATTTTCCCACACTTCTGTTTGCACGGTTTCTATCGTACTGATGATGGTTTCATCAATATTACGCGCAAACGTTTCTGGTGAGCGAGCTCCACCAACACAACACTCGGTGTGTTGCTGAGGCAGCATTGCCTTTAAAAACGCCTGCATCGGTGCATCCATATCCACGTTGATACACAGCAAACCAATCGGTTTGTTTTTTGGATTTCTGACAATTGTCGTAATGGAGTGCAAGGTCTTTCCGTTCGACGTTTTCGTCAGGTACGAATCAGAAACGTCCTTGCCCTCTCTTAACTTCATTCTCGCTAAGTTGGTAATTGGGGCACCTTCACTGCGTTCCGTCACGTGCCCATTTGCGATTTTGATGATTTCCGGCGCTTCTGCATCTAAGCTGTGGAGAACCACTTCAGTGTGTTCACCATACATACGTGCAATGCCATCCACGACGTTTTTCATAGAGTTCAAAATATCGAGATCACTCTTGGTGAGTTTCTTTAGTAGCAATGTTACTTCCCTTAGCAAAAACTGGAGGTTAGGCCGACATAATATCGATAATAGATTTGTCAGTATACGGCATACCGAAACGAACCATTGAGCCAACATTTCTTATCGTTTGCTCAACTTCTTCGCCTACTATACCTTGATTCTTAACACTGTGGTTACCCATCGCCATCAAATATGAGCGCACCGCCGTTGTCGACGAAGTACACACTTTCATCGCACAAGAGGACTTCGCACCATCGCACACCATACCTGAACTGTCGCTGATGACGTTTTGAATGGCGTAGCATGATTGCTCAAATGTACCACCAGCTAAATACACCAGCGCCATAGAAGCTGCCGCACTGGTAACAGTATTGCCACAAAATGCGGATAACGGTGGGTAATAAGATTTGATGTAAATAGCCCCTAAATGGCTCATGATCAACGCGCGAGCCAACTGTTCTTCGTCGTTTTGGAATACTTCTGCCGCAACTACAACTGGCATTGTAGCGGCAATACCTTGGTTCCCACTGCCGAAATTGCTCATGGCTGGCAACGTCGCCCCTCCCATGCGAGCATCAGACGCCGCGGATGTCATCATCTGTATGCGACTCATTAAGTCATTGCCCAATAAGCCTTGCTCGATGTTGCCTTTTAGCGTGCGTCCAATTTCGAGGCCGTAACCTCGGTCGATACCTTCTTGAGCCAGCAAGGTATTGAGCTCTGCAGCTTGGAGAATGAATTTGATCTCTTCAAAAGGCGCTTGAGTGGCAAACTCATAGATTTGTTTGATCGAAATATCCACTCCTTCACAAACAGAAGCGGTTGCAACGCGTTGCTGCGGTGGAGCATCAAAAATCACGTCGCCATTGCGCATGATCTGGATAATGTTGGTGTGACCGCCACTGATCGTGACCGAAACAACATCGTCACCAGAAGTGAGCGTTACGCTGCAATAAATGAATTCTTGCGTATCCATGCGCGCTACAGTTACCCGCTCTTCATCTATCAATTGTTGCGCAGCAGCGACATCCTGCTCATTAATCCGAGCCAACACTTCCAGTTCTGCTGTTGGGTCACCAGCTAATGCACCAACTGAGGCGGCAATTTTGAGGCCTATCTTGCCCGTTCCGGGTACGAAAACACCCATCGAGTTTTTAAATAGGTTGTCTGAAACACGCACCTCTATCGCATCAATATCGGATGTGCCTAACTCTTTTCTAGCAACTGCTGCCGCGTACGCAGCAGCAATGGGTTCTGTACATCCTAATGCAGGTTTCACAACTTGCTTAATGATTTGGATATATTGTGTCCATTGCTGGTTCATGCTCTGTTCTCCGTATTACTTTTTATGAGCAATCGCTTCGACTTCAATTAACACGCCAAGAGGCAAATCTTTCACTGCGAAGCAACTGCGTGCCGGACAATCTTGTTGGAAAAACTCTGCGTAGACCTTGTTAAACTCGGCAAAGTCATTAATATTCGATAGGTAACACGTTGTTTTTAAAACAGTATCGACACTGCCACCACCAGCCTCTAAAACGTGCTTCAAGTTAGTAAGAGATTGATGACTTTGTGCACTGATGCCGCCTTCAACTACTTTTCCTGTTGCCTTATCAACGGGTAATTGACCAGAAGTAAAAATCAAATCGCCATAGCTAGTGCCATGTGAATAAGGTCCGATAGCAGCAGGCGCGTGTTCAGATGAAATCAATTCTTTCATTTTTAAATCCTCACATAAATTTTATTTTTTATTAAGAAGCTTCTAATTTAACTTCCGTATTAGCGTTATTTTTTCAATTAAATATGAATCAAACAACTAGAACAGATCACAAAATTCGTCAAAAAATCCAATTTATTTGAACTTTTTCGCCAAGATCTCAAATTTATCTGAATTTTCCACAAAAAAATTGGTGATATATGTTTTCTCAATTAAATTTGAGAAAAATCCATACTAACAAGAGAAACAATAAAATGAGCGTGACAGCACCTACACAAACCTTACCTATCGGTAAAGAGCCACCGCACGTAAAAGCAGGCATGGCTCTAGACGAGTGGAAAGCCGCGACCAAGTTTGATAGCACAGACTGGGGATGGGTGATCATGAGTATCGGCATGGCAATCGGTGCCGGTATTGTCTTTTTACCAGTAAAAGTAGGCGTATTGGGCCTTTGGGTATTCTTGGCCTCTGCCGTGATCGGCTACCCAGCGATGTACTTGTTCCAACGCCTTTTCATCAACACTCTCTCAAGTTCACCAAAGTGCCAAGATTACGCTGGCGTCATTTCCGGTTACCTTGGTAACAAATGGGGGGCGTTATTAGGTGTGCTCTACTTCATCATGTTGGTGATTTGGGTCTTTGTTTACTCAACAGCCATCAACAATGACTCGGCATCTTTCCTACATAGTTTTGGCATCACGGAAGGTTTACTGTCTGAAAACCCGCTATATGGTCTGGCTTTAGTGTGCGCGCTGGTCGCTATTGCATCTCGTGGCGAAAAGATTTTGTTTAAGGTCAGTACCGGTCTTGTACTGATTAAACTTTGTACCGTTGCATTACTTGGCGTCATGATGATCGAAAAATGGGATGTAGCGAATGTCGGTGCGATTCCAGAAACAGGCGCTGGTTTGAAAGATGCAATTGAGCTACTGCCGTTTACTCTAACGTCTATTCTCTTTATTCAAAGCTTGAGCCCAATGGTGATCTCATACCGCTCAAAAGAAAAATCAATTGAGGTTGCTCGCTTCAAAGCCATGCGCGCAATGAAAATTGCTTTCGGTATCTTGTTTGTGACGGTCTTCTTCTATGCGATTTCCTTTACGCTTGCGATGTCACATGAACAAGCAGTTAAAGCAGCAGAAGAGAACATCTCTGCTCTTGCGATGGTTGCGCAAGGTATGGACGGCACGACGCTAAAACTAATGAGTTTAATGCTGAATATTTTCTCAGTAATGACTGCGTTTTTTGGTGTGTACTTGGGTTTCCGCGATTCTTGCCAAGGTCTAGCGATGCTGGCTCTAAAAAAGGTCATGCCTGAAGAGAAGATCAATAAAGACTTGGTCACCAAAGGAATCATTCTCTTTGCGATTCTCATGGCGTGGGGTGCAATTGTATTGAATCTACCAGTCCTGAGCTTTACATCAGTATGTAGCCCTATCTTTGGTTTGATTGGCTGTTTGATTCCAGCTTACCTTGTCTACCAAGTGCCTTCTTTACACAAATACAAAGGCGCGTCGCTTTACTTGATTATTGCTACTGGTATTTTGCTGTGCGTATCGCCTTTCGTCGCATTTAGTTAAAACCTACATTGCCTTGGCTGTTACTCAGGTTGTGATGGCCAAGGCAAACTGAAGATTCAACCTCTCTTCTCCCTGCTTTTATCTCATCCTTGAGAACTCTTGCCACATACCGTCCTATTTGCAGTTTTTAAGCGATCTCCCTCACACTTTATTGACAATTCTCGACTATGTTCAGCGGGTCATTTAATTAGAAATTAGGAAATAACATGAACAAGTATTTGGCTGAGGCTTTTGGTACGTTCTGGCTAGTATTGGGCGGCTGCGGCAGCGCAGTGTTGGCTGCAGGTTTTCCAGATGTTGGTATTGGTCTGCTGGGTGTCGCTCTGGCCTTTGGTTTAACCGTTTTAACCATGGCATTTGCAATCGGTCATATTTCAGGTTGCCATTTGAACCCTGCAGTGACGGTTGGCCTTTGGGCTGGCGGTCGTTTTGATACAAAAGACGTTGCGCCTTACATCATCGCACAAGTGATCGGCGGGCTGATCGCTGGTGGTATTCTTTATGTCATCGCGACAGGACAAGCTGGATTTGATGTTGTTGGTTCTGGCTTTGCCGCCAACGGTTATGGTGAACACTCACCAGGTCAGTACTCAATGCTTGCTGCGTTAGTTTCTGAAATCGTGATGACGATGATGTTCCTTATCGTTATCATGGGGGCGACAGACAAACGTGCACCTCAAGGTTTCGCGCCTATTGCAATTGGTTTGTGTCTGACTCTTATTCACCTGATCAGCATTCCTGTGACTAATACCTCAGTAAACCCAGCTCGTAGTACAGCCGTCGCAATGTATGTAGGTGACTGGGCAGTTTCTCAGTTATGGCTGTTCTGGGTTGCGCCTATTGTGGGTGGCGTACTTGGTGCGGTTATCTACAAAAACCTGCTTGGTAAAGAATCAAACGATTAATCGTTCCCAACTCCCAAGATCAAAAAAGCCGCTGAATTCAGCGGCTTTTTATTAAATCTTATGTCGACCCAATAATGAGTGTGACAAGGTCGTGCCATCTACGAGCTCAAGCTCCCCACCTACAGGCACACCGTGCGCGATACGGCTAGCTTCGACTTGGTGCTCTCTGCACAACTCCGCAATATAGTGAGCAGTAGCTTCTCCCTCAACCGTTGGGTTGGTTGCAAGGATCACTTCAGAAATATCACCTCGACGTAGACGATAATCAAGCACGTCTAAACCAATATCACTTGGACCGATGCCATCAAGCGGAGACAAATGCCCCATAAGCACAAAGTATCGACCGGAGTATTGACCCGTCGCTTCAACTGCTGCGATATCTGCCGGGCTTTCTACTACACAAATTTGGCCGTTTTCTTGGCGTTTTGGGTTAGTACAAATGTGGCAAACTTCTTCTTCAGTAAAAGTTCGACATTCAGCACAGTGACCAATTTCGGTCATTGACTGACTCAGCGCATCTGCCAGTTGCAGACCGCCTTTTCTATCACGCTGTAACAAATGAAAGGCCATACGTTGCGCCGACTTGGGACCTACCCCAGGTAGACAACGTAAGGCCTCCATCAATTGTTCCAGCATATGACTGGTACGCATTGAAAATCCGCTTAATTAGATGTCAGCAGATTAGAATGGCATTTTCATACCTGGTGGTAGTTGCATACCGCCAGTTACAGAAGCCATTTTCTCTTTTTGAGTTTCTTCAACGCGACGTGCTGCATCGTTGAATGCCGCAGCGATAAGATCTTCAAGCATTTCTTTGTCGTCTTCCATCAAGCTTTCATCGATGTCAACACGACGCACACTGTGGCTACCAGTGATTGTTACTTTAACTAGACCAGCACCAGACTCGCCAGTTACTTCCATATTCGCGATTTCTTCTTGAAGCTTTTGCATGCGCTCTTGCATTTGCTGGGCTTGCTTCATTAGGTTGCCCATACCGCCTTTACCAAACATGTTTATCTCTCTGGTTTAATTGGGTGTTGCATCAGTTAATGGGGTTATCACTTGACGTTTTCAACCCCATTCCGTTTGTTAGTTAGATAGGGCGCACACTATCTTTATCAAGCTCTGCAGCAAAACGACGCTCGATAAAGTCGACATTCGGGTCGTTCTCCAAGCTGTTCAGCGCTTGTTGTAATTTCTCTTGATAGAGTCTGTCTCTCAGTTCAAGTGGTGTTTCGCCACTCTCTCCTACTTCGATACTCAAGTGACACTCTTCACCTAAAACCGTGTTTAGTGCGTTGAGCAGCTCACTTTGAGCTCTATCTGTATTTAAGTGTGCTTGGCTGCTTCTCAACTGTAAAGAAACGGTCGAGCCTTCTTTACTATAGTCAGAGTTTAGCGCAAGTTGTTCCACCAGCTTAGGCAGGTTCATCAAACTGATCATTTTCGCCCACTCGTTTTGTTCAAGTGACTCATCAATCAGCTTTTGTGCCATTTCTGGTGTTTTTTCATGCTCAAGCGCTTGCTTGAGCTGCGTAGGTGTCAGCTTGGTATTAACTTTCGTCTCAACAGGCTTACTTGGACGCCAGCGATACGCTTCTTCAACTTCTGGTTCAGTAGGCTTTGGCGTTGAGTTTGGCGACACCTGCGCGGAATTGCCATGCAATTGCGCTACTCGGTCGATGACCGATTCTGGTTTTGCAGATGCCGCTTTAGGCTTTTTTGTGCCACCATTTTGCGTTGTGTTTTGCTGTAAACCCTGCTTACGCTGTGAACGTAACTGATGACGTAAGCCTGCTGCTCCCATTCTTGATGGCGCAGGCGCGCTTTCTTGCTGAGGTTGAGCCTCTGGCGCTGGGTTTTCGCTCATTGGCGGAGCCATGTCGTACTGAGGAGGCGACATATCATAACCACCAGTCTGATAATCTGGCTGATATTGTGGCTCTTCATTCATTGACGCAGGCTGATTCACTGACGGACGAACGGGCTGCGAAACAGATTGTTGTGCTTGCACTGGATTTGGGCGCGACTGCTGTTGTGCTACCGGAGCCTGCTGTGCTGGCGCTGAATTCGTTAGACTCGCATTTGGCATCTGACTCAACTGAGGTTGAGATCCTGCGGTAACGATATTTGCACCGTTATTCGCTGATGGACGAAAAGCCAACATACGTAAGACGATCATCTCCATACCAACACGGCCATTTGGAGACAGCGTCAGATCTTCACGACCTTTTAGCGCAATTTGATAGTAAAGCTGCACATCTTGTGGGCTGAGCGCTTTACTTAATAATTCGATTTTTTCTGCATCAGGCTGTGCTCGGTCTAGTGACGCAGGCAGTGCTTGATACATAGCGATGCGATGTAACTGCGTCGCGATTTGTTGCAATAAACCGTCCCACTCAACACCATTCGCCGCCAATTGGTGGATTTTATCCATGGCTTGTTGAGGTTGTTTACTGCTGATCGACTCAAGCAAGTGAATCGCTTGATCCGTATCGATGGTTCCCAGCATGTGGCTAACGATGTCGGTTTGCACCGCACCATTGCCTAAAGCAATCGCTTGGTCGGCCAAACTCAGCGCATCACGCATACTGCCATCAGCTGCATGGGAGATCATACCGAGCGCTTTGGGCTCTGCTGAAACCTGCTCTTGACCCAAAATGTAGTCAAGTTGCTGATGAATATCATCAACACTGATTGGCTTGAGATGGAACTGCAGACAACGAGATAAAATGGTAACTGGCAGCTTCTGTGGATCGGTTGTTGCGAGCAAAAACTTCACATACTCTGGCGGCTCTTCCAAGGTTTTTAATAACGCATTGAAAGAGTGACGCGACAGCATGTGCACCTCATCGATGAGGTACACTTTAAAACGTCCACGAGCGGGTTTGTATTGAACGTTGTCTAGCAGTTCGCGAGTATCTTCAACTTTAGTACGTGATGCCGCGTCAATCTCAAGCAAGTCAACAAAGCGACCTTCATCAATCTCTCGGCAGGTAGCACATTCACCACATGGTGTGGCGGTGATACCAGTCTCACAGTTCAACCCTTTGGCAAACAAACGGCCGATACTGGTTTTACCCACACCACGCGTCCCACTGAATAGGTAAGCATGATGTAAACGGTTTTGCGCCAATGCGTTTTCCAGTGCCGTTAGAACATGTTTTTGCCCTACGACTTGGTCAAACTTATTAGGACGCCATTTTCGCGCTAAAGCTAAATAACTCATTGAATGTATTAATGTCCTTCAAAATCGCAAATGCTGAATACGTTTAGGCCTAATGCTTCTAAACGCTTATCACCACCGATTTCTGGTAGGTTGATAACGAACGCTGCGTGTTCAACTTCACCACCAAGTTGGCGAATTAACTTTGTCGTTGCCTCAATCGTGCCACCTGTCGCCAGCAAGTCATCCACAACCAATACTTTATCGCCTTCTACGATAGCGTCTGTGTGAATTTCTAGCGTATCAATGCCGTATTCTAGTTCATAAGATTGAGCAATGGTCGGGCGAGGTAGTTTGCCTGGCTTACGCACTGGAACAAAACCAACACCTAGCTCAAGCGCTAGTGGCGCACCAAATAGGAAACCACGTGCTTCTGTACCCACAACCTTTGTAAAGCCCATGTCTTTGTAGCGTTCAACCAGCAGACCGATGGTTGCTTGATACGCTTTTGCGTCTTCTAATAGGCTTGTTACGTCGCGGAAAAGAATGCCTGGTTTTGGGTAATCTTGGATGCTTTTGATGCTAGATTTGATCAGCGAAATTGTTTCTGTAGTCATAATACCGATTTACTTAGATTGGCTCATCACCCTCTATTCTAATCACAGTATCACGAGGGCAACGAACAATAGGTTTTCACCGCTATGTGCCTATTTTCTTAAAAGTCACAGGCGCTGAAAATACAAACGCCCACTCGAAGAGCGGGCACACTATTCTCTACAATCTTAGTGATTTTCTTCTCTGTCAGCAACCAACTCAATCACAGGTAGGCGCATAAACCAACTGAGTAAAACGATTAGCATCACTAAAAGAGCAATTTTTACCCAGATGATGGGGGCTACGATGATAGAAACGGTAAAACTAAGAATGATAAAAACCGCACCACGCTGTTTGACTTTAGGGCTCACCGCTCGATGACGATGCCAATTGTCTAAAATAGGACCGAAGGTTTTGTGATTGTGTAACCAATGATGAAATGCAGGGCTGCCGCGCATAAAACAAGCGCTTGCTAGCAAGATAAAAGGAGTGGTCGGTAAGAGAGGAAGGGCGATGCCGGCAATGCCAAGCGCTATACAGAGTCCACCAACAATATTGAAGAAGTAACGCTTAATACGAATGGTGAACTCCAATACACAATAGCTAGATTAAAAGCCTGCGTAACCGTTCATTACACGAAGCCAGGTTAGCGTTGCAGGTAGAGTTGGGATCAAAAGTACTGCAATGAAACCTAAAAAGTAAAAAATATTATAAGGCTCTTTAAAATCTTTGTCTGCCATGATGTTTCTTCTCACTAGTTGACTTTGCTTCTCCCAACACGCAGCGTTAAATTAACGTTGCATAAATGGGTCATTATTGTTTTAGGCGCTGACTATACCTTAAACAATTCCATCTAAACACCAACAAAAAGTAAGGTTATAAAATCATCAGTTATAGAACGACAGATTCAGGAAAGAAGAAAGCAGCACATTACATGCTGCTTTCGCCATATTAATTAAAGATAAGATCCGAGTTTGGCTTTCTAAACGAGTCGATTCACTCGAGTAATATTAAGGCTGAAACTGGATGCACCTAAACAACCTATCGACAACTGACCTGTTGTCTTCAGCGATAAATCTCGGGTGATGAAGTTTTTCATGCTACCATCGCCCAGTCGATTGCCTGCCGCAATATGTTGATTTTCATGTCCATCCGACCATTGGCTGTCCAAACCAGCAGGTAAAAGTGACACGCTTGAAGATGCTAAATCCGCCACACCAAATACCGCTTTCACCGCACCAGCACAATCTGAGCACTCAATGCCCTTCTCCATGATGTTTACCATGTCTTTCAGATCCGCACTGAAACTTTTTAAGTTTCTTAGGTAATCATCAAACAAAGCTCTCACCAGTAGCGTTGTCGCTACACCTCCATTTTCTTGGGAAGCAGAGTCCACTAAGTAGAAAGCAAACTGTCCATTCATCAACCAGCGATAATCAAACACCAAAGGCATCAAATCTGCCGACTGTAGTAACCGATAAGAACAACGCCAGTCACCTTGAGAGGCGTCTTTGTCAGGCAACAACGCATGCAGCAGATCTCTCGCTGCATTTGGGTTTTGTTGCAAGTACTCTAAATGCCAGTGCAGCTCTTGCTCATCTGGTATTTCTCCACCGTCATCTACGCGAAACCACTGGCTTGAAAAGTCACGTTGTTCTGCAAAATGACAGTCTGAGTCCTCAAGCGTATTGTCAATCGCTTGCGACAAATGTTCATAATTCCCTATCGGTTTTGGAAGAAAGTCTTTAATACCAAAACGCAACGCTTTCGCGACATCAGACATTTCATCTGTGCCAGACACCACAATAAGCGGTAACGATGGATACTCAAGACTGACTTCTTCTACGAATTCTATGCCATCTAATACGGGCATAGACAAATCACACAAGACTAGATCGGGTTGGCATTCCCTGAGTTGATGAAGAGCCTCTAGGCCATTTTCAGCTTCTACTACTTTGAAACCCTGACTTTCTAAATAAGCATTGGTTACGTTACGAAATATCGGATCATCGTCCACTAACATGATCAGTTTCCGATTAACCACTTCCTGTGCCGAGACCATTGCCGTTTGACTGTGAGTCTTGAACATACCTTTACACCTCACAAAGCTTAGTCAAAAAACAAAATTATTTAAGTTATTATTTTTGTTGTGTTTGCATAGGCAAAACGTTGCGCAGCAAGACTTGAAGCGGTTTCGCCTTGTTATAAAACGTAGCTTGAAAAAGTCATTTATACAAATTGTCAGTATTTACTCCAAGGCTCTTGCTGTGTTCAAATGATGCAACATGTTGACTTAAAGCAAGCTTTAATCACAAAGTTAATTATAAATTAGCCATAATTGGTAATTTAATGTGTCTGGAAATATGAAATTAGATGATTTGAACCTGTTTCGACTGGTTGTCGAAAATGGGAGCTATACCGCAACTTCGCGAAAAACCATGATCCCGGTGGCAACCATCACCCGACGCATTCAAGCGCTAGAAGACTCTGTCAATCTTCGACTATTGAACCGTCACGCACGTAAGCTTTCTCTGACTGAAGCCGGAGAACGCTTTTACCATGAATGCTCTCCCCTACTTCAAAGGCTGACATCAACCGCGGAAGAAATCACTGATGACTGCCGCGGTGCATCAGGCAAAATTAAAATTTCTGCGCCTTACAATCTGACCAAGCGCATGATGATGCCGATGTTTAATGACTTCATGAAGAAGTATCCGGATATCAATATCGAGCTGACGACAGAGAACAACGCTGATCAATTAGACCCAACGGAATGGGATGTTATTTTCCGTGTAGGCCCGCAACGAGATTCCAGCCTAATTGCTCGTAAAATTGGCGAAGTAAAAGATATTTTGGTTGCCAGCCAAGACTATCTAGCAGCCAACCCTGCGCCAAACCACGCAGAAGAGCTCTCAAACCACTCTTTGCTAAAAGGCTACCCACTTATCAAGTGGACACTGATCAACAGCAAAGGTGAGTCTGTGGTGAACGTAGAGCGTGGTCGTTTCCAAGCCAACGCACTCAATGTTGTTCGCAGTGCTTGTTCAGAAGGTCTAGGTATTACATTAATGCCTGATGTGATGATTAAGGAATACATCGAAAGTGGTGAATTGTTGCGAGTATTGCCAGATTGGAGCGCAAACCCGCGCGACATCTACATGCTGTACAACCACAAAGATCACTTGCCAGAGAAAGTACGTCTGTTCATCGACTTTGTGATTGCCTATAACATTCACTAAAAATGATACAAAAATAAAAACCAGAGCCTAGGCTCTGGTTTTTTTATCCCGATAATGATGGATGGCGCTGGTTTACGCGCCTTCGTTGTGCAGCTCTAGGTTCGCTAGATCTTGCTGAATTTCACGTTGCGTTTTTGCATCGTCATTACGCAAACCATCTAGGAAGTCGAGGTATTGTTGATCGATATCGCCAGTTACGTATTCACCATTAAATACTGATGTATCGAACTGCGTGATATCTTGGTTACCTAAACCTACCGCTTCAACTAAGTCATCTAGACGTTGGTAAATAAGCGCATCCGCACCAATCTGCTTACAAATGGTTTCGTTGTCACGACCATGAGCAATCAGCTCTGTCGCGCTCGGCATATCGATACCGTAAACGTTAGGGAAGCGAACTTCTGGTGCAGCAGACACCATGTACACTTTCTTCGCGCCGGAGTCGCGAGCCATCTCAATGATCTGTTCTGATGTCGTACCGCGGACGATAGAGTCATCCACCAGCAACACGTTCTTATCTTTGAACTCAGAGCGGATAGCGTTTAGCTTGCGACGCACTGATTTCTTACGTTGTTGCTGACCAGGCATGATAAACGTGCGGCCAACGTAACGGTTTTTAACAAAGCCTTGGCGGTAAGGAATATCGATCGCTTGAGCAATTTGTAGTGCGATATCGCAAGAGGTTTCAGGAATAGGGATTACGACGTCGATATCAAGATCGGCGTAATCTTCACGAATTCGCTCACCCAGCTTTTTGCCCATTTCAACGCGAGCACTGTACACAGAGATTTTATCGATGAAAGAATCAGGACGCGCAAAGTAAACAAATTCAAAAATACAAGGATTTAGCTTTGGATTGTCTGCACATTGCTTAGTGAACAGCTCACCTTCAAATGTCGCATACACCGCTTCACCCGGAGCTACGTCACGTACGAAGTCAAAACCGACCGCATCCAACGCAACAGACTCTGATGCAACCATGTATTCCGTGCGACCAGCGACTTCACGCTTGCCTAAACAAAGAGGGCGAATACCATGCGGGTCACGAAACGCAATCATACCGTGGCCGATGATCATCGCAGTTACTGCATAAGCGCCGCGAATAGTACGGTGCACATTGGTAACAGCGCGAAATACATCTTCAGCAGTCACATTGCCTTTTACTGTGTCAATTTCGTGTGCAAGTACGTTGAGCAGCACTTCTGAATCAGAAGTGGTGTTGATGTGGCGGCGATCTTTTTCAAACAGTTTCTGACGAACTTCGTGAGCGTTGGTCAAGTTACCGTTGTGGGCAAGTGTAATACCGAAAGGAGAGTTTACGTAGAAAGGCTGGGCTTCTGAGGCGCTTGAACTACCCGCAGTTGGGTAACGAACGTGGCCGATACCGACCTCACCTTGCAAGCGCTGCATGTGTCTTGCTTCGAATACATCCTTGACTAAACCATTCGCCTTACGCAGACGAAAACGATTGCTTTCTATGGTACAGATACCAGCGGCATCTTGGCCACGATGCTGTAACACCGTTAACGCGTCATAAATAGACTGGTTTACAGGCGTTGTGCCCACGATTCCAACAATACCACACATGTCCTAATCCTCGATTTGCGACAGTAGCTGGCACTACTAGATAGTGCCAGACAGAAAACTTGATGTTGCTTGTAAATGCTCGAAGAATGGGGCGATGATACGGCTGAACTCAGGGATCAACTGTGACTCTTTCCACCAATCCGAGCTTGGGAATGCAGTAAACGCATCCATAAAAAACAGCACCGCAGAAACAATTAAGACTCCGCGTAAACCACCAAATACAATTCCTAGAATTCGGTCAGTACCTGATAGCCCTGTTTTTTGTACCAGTTGACCAATGACGTAATTCACCACTGCACCAACTACCAAGGTTGCGACGAATAACGCCGCAATTGCGGCTCCGTTGCGAAACATATCATCTTTGATATTGGTGAAGTACACCGCCAATTTGGCGTAGTAGTTACTGGAGATAAAAAACGCTCCGAACCAAATAACCAAAGACAAAGCTTCTTTAGCAAAACCGCGAACTAAACTGATCAGAGCTGAAAATCCGATCACACCTAAAATGATAAAATCTATCCAATTCATGCTTTCTTCATCTTAAGTTGGCGCGCATTTTAACAGAAAAAATGCTGACGCAAACGTTTTCTTATGGATTTAATGGCTTAAATTTAAGCAATTGGCCTTTTGAACCGGTAATTTTTTGTAATTCTTGAACTTGTCGTTCAAGTTTACTTTTTGACACATCAGGGCCAACAATTACTCGAGTAAAGTCGTTCTCTTTTTTCGTATGAGCCTGATAACCACGCTTCTGCAAATCCGCAACGAGCGCCTCTGCATTTTCGTGATTCTTCAGCGCCATCAACTGAATGATCCACGCAGAATCTTCATATTGATTTTTTTCTTCAACTGGACGAACAGCAATTTCAACCTGCTCTGGCTGTTTTGGTTGCTTTACTTCGACGGGTTGTGGCGTAGGTTCAGGTTTATGCTCCGGCTGAGGGGCGGTAACCTGACGCTCTTCTGACTCTTGCACGACCGCCTCTACTGGTGATTCTGGTAGCGCAATGTCATCTTCTACTGGCTCTAAGATCTCGAAGTTTTCCACATCACTATCAAGTTCAGGTTTGATAGGAATGCTGGCAAATTCTTCTTTGTAGTGCAGTTTTTTACCATCTAGAACATCAGGGAGAACAATGACTCCCACTGCGACTAGAATGATGGTGCCGACTAAACGACTTTGGAATTTACTTGCCATCAAGTTACCTTTGATTACTTATTCTTTGATTGCCAATGCTCCAATACCTCACCTACGGTATGGAATGAGCCCGCGACCAACACAAGATCGTTTGAAGCAGCGCTGCTTAATGCACTCTCAAACGCTTCAACCGGTGTTTGGAACTGAACTTGCCCTTGCGGTAGGTATTGGCACAATTCATCCGCCGTTGCAGCTCGTGGCCCAGTCAACGATGCTGGATACCAATGCGTCGCGATAGGCTTAAGCGCGGCCAATGTCGCTTTGATGTCTTTATCATGCAGCATTGCAATCACAACGTGGATAGTTTTCCCCGCATAATGAGTTTTCACCTTTTCAACTAAATACTCAGCAGAATGAGGGTTGTGCGCCACGTCCAACACAATTTCTGGCTCGTGTTGAAGCACCTGCATTCGACCCGCGAGTCGAGCATTATTCAAGCCATTCACGATGTTTATGTCAGTGATTTGCAACTCCGACGCGCCTAGAGCCATTAAAGCAGTGGCAGCATTTGGAAGCGGTAGCGAAGGCAGAGGAAGATCCTCAAGCGTAAAAGCACCACTACTCCACTTCCAGCCTTTCTCAGTTAGAGCGTAGTCAAACTGGATGCCGACTTGGAAGAATTCAGCACCGATATCATCAGCATGGGCTGCAACCGTCGCTGGAGGCAGTGGTTGACCACAAATCGCGGGTTTACCTGCGCGGTAGATGCCCGCTTTTTCAAAGCCGATAACATTGATGTCATCACCAAGCCAATCTACATGGTCGATCGCCAGACTGGTGATCACTGACACATCGTGATCAACGACGTTTGTTGCATCTAGTCGCCCACCTAAGCCAACTTCAAGAAGCACTACATCGACGTTTTCGACTTGGAAAATACGCAGCGCTGCAAGCGTGCCGAACTCGAACAGACTTAAACTGATGTCACCACGTTGTTTTTCTACATAGTCAAACGCTTCACAGTGCTTAGCATCTTCCACGTCTACACCATTAATGCGCACACGCTCGTTATAACGAATCAGATGAGGAGAACTGTAAACGCCTACCGAATAGCCAGCGTCGAGTAAGATTGCTTCCATTAGCGCACACGTTGAGCCTTTGCCATTGGTTCCGGCAACAGTGATTACGGTGGGAGCAGGTTTGGTGAGATTGGCTTTTGTCGCTACCGCTTGAACGCGGTCTAAGCCTAAATCGATAGCTGAGGAATGAATATTTGATAAATAATCAAGCCACATCGCTAAAGGAGATGTGGCTTGAGGAATTGGGTTTTGGGTCATCTAACTTTAACCATTAATTTCTTTGGCTTTATGTTAGTTGTTACTTTACCCTTTTTCGTCCACTTCTGGTACAGAATATGGTTCTTCATTTGGAGATTCGTTAACCGAAACCACCAATGGAGACTTGTGGTTAGTCATCTTAGCGATAAGACCACCCACACGTTGACGCATTTCACGACGGTCAACGATCATATCAATTGCACCGTGCTCAAGCAGGAATTCGCTACGTTGGAAACCTTCAGGAAGATCTTCACGTACCGTTTGCTCGATTACACGACGACCTGCAAAGCCGATCAACGCTTTAGGCTCACCAATGTTGATGTCGCCCAGCATCGCCAAACTTGCCGATACACCGCCCATGGTTGGGTCAGTAAGAACCGAAATAAATGGCAGGCCTTTTTCTGACAGACGCTCAAGTGCCGCACTGGTTTTCGCCATTTGCATTAGAGACATCAACGCCTCTTGCATGCGAGCGCCGCCACTTGCAGAGAAACACACAAGCGCGCAGTTGTTCTCGATTGCTGCTTCTACTGCTTTAACAAAGCGAGCACCAACCACAGAGCCCATTGAACCGCCCATGAAAGAGAATTCAAACGCACACGCTACTAGAGGCATGCCTAATAGCTCACCTTGCATAACGATCAGCGCATCTTTCTCGCCACTGCTCTTTTGTGCTGCAGAGATACGTTCTTTGTATCGCTTAGAATCTTTAAACTTCAGTTTGTCTTGAGGCTCAAGCTCAGTGCCTAGCTCAACACGGTTACCTTCGTCCAAGAATGTTTCCAAACGACGACGCGCTTTCATACGCATGTGATGGTTACACTTAGGACAAACTTCTAGGTTACGCTCAAGTTCAGCATGGTAAAGAACCTGCTCACAAGAGGTACATTTCGTCCACACACCTTCTGGGATAGAAGCTTTACGTGAACTAACTAGGTTACTTTTCTCTAAAATCTTTTCAAGCCAACTCATGGAAGACCTTTTCTCTCAACTCTTCCGCTTCATTGCGAAAGATATAAATTCGAAATAATACCGACGGATTAAACCATATCTTGCGACGAGTGTAGATAAAAAACTGGTTGTACCTATTTTCGATATCGTTAATTACTGATGTTATGCGGCTACACTACCGATATTTTGAAGCAAGTTTGTGAATTTAGTTCAAATTATCTGGCAAAAACAGCGGACCGATCGGCACGCAAGGCAATTCAAATTCTTCTGGATAATCGACATCGACTAAGTACAAACCTTCAGCCTTCGCTGTTGCACCTGCAAGTTTGCGATCTTTTGCCTCAAGCAACCACTTGATCCACTCTGGTTTTTCTTCACCACGACCAACTTTAATCAGGCTACCTGTGATGTTTCGAACCATGTGGTGAACGAACGCGTTCGCTTTAATGTCGATAACAACATAATCACCATGACGAGTGACGTTTAAATGCATCAAATTACGACACGGACTCAACGACTGACAATGCGCTGCACGGAATGATGAAAAGTCATTTTCACCTAACAAATATTGCCCGGCTTCATGCATTTTCTTTTCATCTAGCTCGCCGTGATAATGGCTCACACCCGAGTTCAAAATGCCTGGGCGCAATGCGTGATTAAAAATGATGTAGCGGTAACGACGCGCTGTTGCTGAGAATCGCGCATGGAAGTCATCAGGAACTTCTTTTGCCCAGCGAACAGCGATGTCACTTGGCATGTTCGCATTTGCGCCCATAGTCCAAGCCACCATTTTTCGATTAACGTTGGTATCAAAGTGAACAACTTGTCCCGTACCATGTACACCCGCATCAGTACGACCTGCACACTGCACTTCGACAGGGTGGTTCGCAACGATGGACAACGCTTTCTCTAGTTCTTCTTGAACACTTTTCACTTCTCTTTGGCGTTGCCAACCAAAATAATTTGTACCGTTGTATTCGATACCTAATGCGATTCTCATCTTAACCTTCGAACTCTAAAATGGGGCGGGAAGTATATACTCAAGTCCCTTCAGATACAAAAAGGGCAGCTCTCGCTACCCTTTTTGATTTATCGACCGTTTATGGTATCGATGAGGTTTTTCGCTTCTCGGCGAATGTCATCTTCACCGTAAACTATCGCCTCTTCTAACAGTTTGATCGCACCTTGAGGATCGTTCATTTCAAGGTAGATTTTAGCAAGGTCCAACTTACCTGCTGCTTCTGCATTGGTATCTACATCAACGTCACCGATATCACCAATCACATCAGGGAACTCATTCAAACCGACATCAAGCATCAGTTCTTGCTCTTCAAACTCACCACCTTCTTTGTCCACTTGAGCCATCAGTTCATCAATAGTCATAAACTGATTTTTCTTAGGGTCAAAGTCATCAAGATCTTCCTGCTCGGCCCAGTTCTCTTGCGCGATTTCAGGTTGAGTCAGCGCTTCGCTCGAACTCCACACTTCTTGCTGGTCTTCAGGGACTTCTTCCGTAACCGATGGTTCAGGCATGTCTGATGCTGGCTTAAAACCATCCCAGTCATCACCGACATCCAACATGGTTTCGAAATCCATGCCTGCACTTGCAATGGTGTCGCTGTCGAGTTTGCCATCAAACGCTTCAGCACTTGGCTCATCTGCAAGTAAGTTAGCCATCGTTGATTCATCAAAATCGTCTAACTCAGATGGAGATTCAATAGCAGTTGGCTGCGCTACCTCTTGATCAAAACTGTTTTGAGCGAAGACTTCAAAAAGCGCATCATGGTCATTATCTGCCTGGAGAATTGGCTTAGGCGCAACTTCTGATTCTGATGAAGATGATGCTTCAGCCATAGCCGCAATAGCATCTTCTTCACTGAACTCTGACAGTTCAGTATCATCGAAGTTGAACTCTTCTTCCGCTTCGGCTGCTGGTGCTGCCGCTTCACGTTCAGATTCTGGTAGCTCAGGTTCATCAGCCATCGATGCCAATGCATCTTCTTCGTCGAACTCTGGTAGTTCCAGTTCGTCGAAGTTGAAATCTTCTTCCGCGTCAACGGTTGGCGCTGCGGCTTGAATTTCAGATTCTGGCAACTTCGGCTCATCGGCCATAGATGCCAATGCATCTTCTTCATCAAACTCTGGCAGTTCCAGTTCGTCGAAGTTGAATTCTTCTTCCGCTTCGGCCGTTGGTGCTGCGGCTTGAATTTCAGATTCCGGTAGCTCAGGCTCATCGGCCATTGAAGCCAATGCATCTTCTTCGTCGAACTCTGGCAGTTCCAATTCATCAAAGTTGAATTCTTCTTCCGCTTCGGCCGTTGGTGCTGCGGCTTGAACTTCAGATTCTGGTAGCTCAGGCTCATCGGCCATTGAAGCTAACGCATCTTCTTCGTCGAACTCTGGCAGTTCCAGCTCGTCGAAGTTGAAGTCTTCTTCCGCGTCAACGGTTGGCGCTGCGGCTTGAACTTCAGCTTCTGGTAGCTCAGGCTCACTGGCCATTGAAGCTAACGCATCTTCTTCGTCGAACTCTGGCAGTTCCAGTTCGTCGAAGTTGAATTCTTCTTCCGCGTCAACGGTTGGCGCTGCTGCTTGAACTTCAGCTTCTGGTAGCTCAGGCTCATCGGCCATTGAAGCTAACGCATCTTCTTCGTCGAACTCTGGCAGTTCCAGTTCGTCGAAGTTGAACTCTTCTTCCGCTTCGGCGGTCGGCTCTGCAGTTTGAACTTCAGCTTCTGGTAGCTCAGGTTCAGCCGCCATGGATGCCAATGCATCTTCTTCATCAAACTCTGGCAGTTCCAGTTCGTCGAAGTTGAATTCTTCTTCCGCGTCAGCGGTCGGCTCTGCAGTTTGAACTTCAGCTTCTGGTAGCTCAGGCTCGGCCGCCATGGATGCCAATGCATCTTCTTCGTCGAACTCTGGCAGTTCCAATTCATCAAAGTTGAACTCGTCCTCATCAACGTCAGTGGACGTTGCCGCGACAGGTTCTTGTTCAAGTTTGTTTTCAGCTTCAGGCTCAACGTCGTCTAGCAACCAGTCTTCTTCTTGAGGAACGCCAAATTCATTCTCAACGGTATTCGGCGTTGGCGTGAATGCAGGTTCTTCCTCTTTACTGGTAATTTCTGGTTCAGTCTGTTCGTCGCGAAGTTGATACTCACCATTTTCAGAGGACAGCTCTTCAGCCGATGGCATCAAATTTTCTTTGACAGATGAGTTTTCTAACTCTTCAGCAAAACCTTCTTTGCCTTCCAGAAGTGCGTCTAGCTCGGCGGCAAAATCTGCACTTTCTTGCTCAGTTTCTTCAAGAACGGTGTTGTCAGATTCAAACAGTTCATCCAGCTCAGTCATCAGAGGATCATGCTCTGGTGACATTTCCTCAAGATCACCTAAGAAGTCATTGCTATTAAACGGGACGCTTTCTTCTTGGAATGATTTCGTTAGTTCTGGTTCTGATGCAGCCGGTGGTTGTGGCTGCGCCTCACTCAGCAGAGCGTCGATATCTAAGCCAGATTCAAGTTCTAACTCAGAGGCGTCTTCTTCAACCTGCACGGTTAGCGGCTTTTCTTCTTCTGGCTCAAGCGCTTTATTTTGTTCCGTTTGAGGCTCGATCTCTTCAAAACCAAAATCAGCCACCAAGTCATCGTCTAACTGACTCTCATCAGCAGTGACTGCCTCATCCTCACGAATCAAATCATCGAATGGGTCGAGCTCGGTCGTGATCTCGTCTTCTAAAACGGGCTCATCATCGTCGTCTTGCAGTAACTCATCGAGTAAATCAACGCTGTTTTCGTCGAGTTCCTCAATTACTTCTTCAGCCTCAAAATCAGATAGCGCTTCCAATTCGTTGAGCGGATCGAACTCTTCCTCGGTTTCGTCTTCATCGAAATCGATCAATTCGTCGAGTAGCTCAGTGCTGTTTTCATCGATATCGGTGTCATCAGTCAAACCCGCCAGACTTTCGAGTTCATCAAGTGGGTCAAGCTCAGTTGATGTTTCTTCTGCTGGTTGATCGTATTGAGCTAATAGCTTATCAATATCGTCATCCGACGCCTCTCCTGCCGAGAAATCCTCGTCTGAGACTTGCTGCTCTGGCTTGGTATCTTCAACGTCAAGATCTAAATCATCGTCGCCAAGTTCTGCGAATAAATCGTCCAGCATCGCTTGATCAACGCTGCCACTTGAAAGGTCTTCCGATGGTTCATCATCAGCAAGAAGTTTGGCAAATTCATCATCAGAAATAGCGTTATCGTCGTCGGACAAGTCGAAGCCTGTTTCGTCTTCGTCGAGCACTTCAAGTTCTGGCGTCACTTCATCAAGCGCACGTTCCATCTCCTCAAGGCCCAGCGCTTTCTCGTCGCCATTGACTTGAATGCCGCTCGTTGAAGAATCAAACTCGTCAAATCCAACGTCTAAATCACCATCATCGCCGATACCGGCAAATGGATCTTCGCCGTCATCGCCTTCTAAGTTGAAGTCTAGTTCTTCGTCATCTAGGTTTGCGAAGACATCTTCTTCAAGCTCAGCTTTCTCATCCTGCTCTAATAGCGGTTCAGAGTCATCATCACCAAACAAGTCATCGTCTAGGCTGAGCTCATCATCAAGTTGGTCAGCTGCGGCTAAACCAATTGGAGCCGCAAGCGGATCGATATCTTGTATCTGCTGCTGCGCTGCTTCCTCTTCTTTCGATTTCGAGCGACGACCAAGTAGCATGACAACCAACAACGCTAGCAGTGCCCCGGGAATCAGAGCTGCAAGTCCGACTAGCCAACCATTGGATAGAATCTTATCCATCGTACTTGGCTGCATGCGTTGCTGCTCAGCAACACGTTGGCGCTCTTCTGCCAACAGCTTTTCCACTTCCGAACGAATGCGCTCTTCGTCGTTAAGCTCGCTTTTGAGTGTTTCAACTTCGCTCTGAACTTGAGACAACATGAGGCGCAGACGATGGTTTTTCTCTTCTAGTGATTCAAGCTCACTTTGCGAGCCCTGCAGCTTGTCTTTTAGATCACTAACCTGCTTTTCACCTTGTGGTGACGTCGAAACTGGTGGCACGTTTGCTGTCGTTTCAACGGGTTTAACTGGTTCAGGTTTTGGTGGAGTAACAACTGGCGGTTTTGGCGCAGTCGGCTCTGCAACAGGTTTAGGTTTAACCTCTATCTGTTTAACTGGAGCTGGCTTTTCTGGCTTGGGTTGTTTTAGTCGTAACTCATGCGCCTTCATAATGGCAACAGCTTGTTCAGTCGTCGCACTGCGAACTTGCTCTAATGAAGGAACACGAAGACGGCTGCCTGGGATCAGCTCGTGGATGTTTTGATTGTCAAACGCTTGAGGGTTGATTCGATAAATGGCGAGAAGCGTTTGTTGTACCGAGACATTACGTGACGGTCTTAACTCAGAAGCAATCGACCACAGTGTTTGGTTTTCACCTGTCGGGCCGAAAAAGCGCGAAGGCTGAGTATTCTCAGGTGGAGTAGGTAATGCTCGTTCGATCTCTTCAGCATAGCTCGGAGATGATTGCACTTCACCAGACGGCCCAACGAGACGAATTCCTTCGGCTTGAACCACTGACGATGTCTGAGTCGCGCTCATCAACACAAGGGCTGCTAACAAACGCTTATAATTTTGACGCATAGAAGGCTCAGTTTTGTGCTAGAAACAATTTGAAATGGTGATCGGTTAAATATATCGGATATACCACGCAAAACTATAGCTTTGGGGATAAAAAATGTGTGGCTCTCGCCATATTCGTACTAATCTCACACAAATTTACATCGTTCGAACAAAAAAGCCTCGCTTAGTGCGAGGCTTTACGTTTCTTATACCACTAACTTAGTAGTAATCGCGGATCAGTACTTCGGCGATTTGTACAGCGTTCGTTGCTGCACCTTTGCGCACGTTGTCAGCCACAACCCATAGGTTTACGCCGCTGTGGTGGCTAATATCGTTGCGAATGCGGCCAACCATTACGTGATCTTTACCGCCCGCATCACGAACTTGTGTAGGGAAATCGTCACCGTGGAATACTTCTACACCTTCGGTTTGCTCAAGAAGGTTAATTACTTCTTGCGCGTCGATTGGTGAACGAGTTTCAACGTGAACCGCTTCTGCGTGGCCGTAGAACACCGGCACACGAACACACGTTGGGTTTACGGTGATTGAAGGATCGTTAAAGATTTTCTGAGTTTCCCACACCATTTTCATTTCTTCTTTGGTGTAGCCGTTTTCCATCATCTGATCGATTTGTGGAATACAGTTAAACGCGATCTGTTGTGAGAACTGCTTCTTGTCAGCTGGCAGACCATTTAGCAACTTAGCGGTTTGACCAGCCAACTCATCAATGCCCGCCTTACCTGCACCTGATACCGATTGATAAGTTGAAACGTTAATACGCTCAATACCGACTGCATCGTGGATTGGTTTAAGTGCGACTAACATTTGGATAGTCGAACAGTTTGGGTTGGCAATGATGTTACGGTTACGGAACTCAGCAATCGCTTCAGGGTTTACTTCAGGCACAACAAGAGGAATGTCGTACTCGTAACGGAAGTGTGACGTGTTGTCGATAACAATCACACCTTCATCAGCTGCGATTGGCGCCCATTTTGCAGATAGATCGCCACCAGCCGAGAACAGAGCGATGTGCGCTTGAGACCAATCAAACTCTTCTACATTTTGTACGCGTACGGTTTTACCATTGAAACGGTAAGTCTTGCCTTCGCTACGCTCACTTGCCAATAGGAACAGTTCACCGACTGGGAACTTGCGCTCTTGAAGCACTTCTAAAATTGTTTCACCGACCGCACCGGTCGCACCCAAAATGGCAACATTGTATTGCTGGCTCATTGACTTACCTCAATCTGAAAACCTAGTTCTGCTAGTGGTGCAAGGTTGCATGTTTCATTTCCCACTAACGTGACAGCGCTGTATTCGCGGCGATCCCAGTAGTTTTTACGCATCAGGTCAAACGCACCTGGCTTACTGATTTCACGTCGGAAAAGAGCGTCATCTTTACGCACATCATAGATTAACTGTGTGATGTTATGCAGTGTTGCTTCATCCCATGCTCTGTCCAACATCATCGTTGGAACAGGCGCAGTTGGCAGTAAATCGCTGGCATGCGCACGTAATTCGTTATTTAAGAACTCACAGTAGCTATTGAAAATCATTGTCGTACCGCGAGCTTTCCCTTCCAGACCATAGCCTGCAACGTGAGGGGTTGCGAATGCTAGCAGAGGCAGAAGCTCCATATCAACCTCTGGTTCAAATTCGAAGACATCCAATGCCGCAGTGAAACCATCTTGTTTCATTAAACGTTGCTTCAATGCTTGGTTATCAACCACAGGGCCACGCGCCGCATTGATAAGAATTTGATCACCACGAAGACCGTTCAGTACTTTCTCGTCAATCAAATGATGCGTTGGGTGCAGGCCGTCTTTAGTGATTGGCGTGTGTAGTGTGATGATGTCTGATTGTTCGATAAGCTCAGCTAACGGGGTAAAGCTGCGAGGATCACCCGCCTCTTGCTTGAATGGGTCGTTGATAAGGACGTTGATGCCCATGCCTTTCAAGCACTTCTCTAGATAGCTACCCACTTGACCTGCACCAATAATACCTACGGTTTTATCAAAGACCGAAAAACCTTGTTGCTGCGCGAGTACCATCATGACACTGAACGCATACTCGGCAACACCCACTTTGTTACAACCTGGTGCTGCAGTAAAGAAAATGCCCTTTTCTTTCAAAAGAGCTTGGTCGACGTGATCCATACCCGCTGTCGCCGTACCAACAAACTTGAGCTTGTTCGCTTTGCTGATCAGTTCAGCGTTTACTTTGGTTACCGATCGAATCATCAGAGCATCGATATCAATAAGGTCATCAGCAGTCAGGGTACGACCCGGTTTTAGAATCACTTCACCAAGTTGGCTGAATAGCTCTTCAGCGTACGGCATGTTTTCATCAACAATAATTTTCATAGCGCCAGCGTTTTTAAGATCCATTTTATGAGTTTGTTTATTCGCAAAAAGCGAAGCTATGGCGATTGTGCCCTTTTCGGGAAAAATCTCAAGATATAAACCCAATAAACCTCAAGGCGGAGAATCGCTTGGTTTGTCGAGATAGCAACAATCGGCATCACGGACTTCCCTACAGGGAAAGTACATGAGTAACACGAAAAAACGGAATGATGAGAAAAGAAAAAGCCCGGCTAAATTAGCCGGGCAAAGTTCCAGAACAAAAGGATCCTATCCCGCTCTCCTTGGGATAGAGTCTGCGTCTGTTCGATCAGTTTGACTGATCAAGCTCTGGAAACTGGTTTGTTGGCGTTCAAATCACAATGAACAACACCAACAAATTCAGTTAGCTTTGGTGTTGATTACGCTTGGTATTTTTTGATAACCAATGTTGCGTTGGTACCACCGAAGCCAAAGCTGTTTGACATGACTGTCGTTAGCTCTGCGTCGCGAGCTTCTGTCACGATATCCAGACCTTTTGCCGCTTCATCCAAGTTTTCAATATTGATGCTTGGCGCGATGAAGTTGTTGTCTAGCATTAGAGTCGAGTAAATCGCTTCGTGAACACCAGCCGCACCTAGAGCGTGACCTGTCATCGCTTTTGTTGCAGAAATTGCTGGGCTGTTGTCGCCAAATAGCTCTTGGATTGCGCCTAGCTCTTTCACGTCGCCAACTGGAGTAGACGTACCGTGAGTGTTAACGTAATCAATGCTGTCAACGTCTTGCATTGCCATCTTCATACAACGCACTGCGCCTTCACCTGAAGGTGCTACCATGTCGTAGCCATCAGAAGTCGCACCGTAGCCTACGATTTCGCCGTAGATTTTCGCGCCACGTGCTAGAGCGTGCTCAAGTTCTTCGATAACCAGCATGCCGCCGCCGCCAGAGATAACAAAACCGTCACGGTCTGCATCGTAAGTACGAGACGCTTTTTCTGGCGTATCGTTGTATTTAGTTGATAGTGCGCCCATCGCATCAAACATCATCGTTTGAGACCAGTCTAGCTCTTCACCACCACCTGCAAACACGATGTCTTGTTTGCCAAGTTGGATAAGCTCCATTGCGTGGCCGATACAGTGTGCAGAAGTCGCACAAGCTGAACTCATTGAGTAGTTCACACCACGAATTTTAAATGGTGTCGCAAGACATGCTGATACGGTAGAAGACATAGTACGAGGAACCATGTAAGGGCCTACGCGTTTTACGCCTTTCTCGCGCATAATATCGGTTGCTACTGTTTGGTTTAATGCAGAAGCACCACCAGAACCAGCAACGATACCTGTACGATCGTTTGAAACTTGTTCTTCAGTTAGACCAGCGTCTTCAATCGCCTGCTGCATTGATAGGTATGCATAAGCAGCCGCATCACCCATAAAGCGCATCTGTTTACGGTCAATATGCTCCGCAGGGTTGATTTTTAGATCACCCCAAACTTGCGAACGAAGACCGTGTTCTTTGAACTGCTCAGACGCAGTGATGCCAGATTTGCCCGCTTTAAGAGACGCTAGAACTTCTTCGACGTTGTTACCGATACTTGAAACAATACCCATACCGGTGATTACGACTCGTTTCATTATGACATTCCTATAATTCAAAAATCCGCTAGATGATAACTAAGATAGTCAACAAAAGTGGTCAGCTTTCCCATAAATTCGTACAATCGCCCCATTCTTACCGCGCCAAATCACAAATTTGCACCATTATGACTTCAATTAAAAATGCTGAACTTGGTTGGAACGAAGCTGGCACGCCGGTTTCTGACCAATTTGATGATGTTTACTTTTCTAACGTAAACGGTCTTGAAGAGACACGCTACGTTTTCCTCAAACAAAATCATCTCCCAGAAAGATGGCAGGAATTTGACCAAAGACGCTTTGTTATTGGTGAAACCGGATTTGGCACGGGACTGAACTTTCTTGCTGTATGGCAATGGTTTAATGAATTTCGTCGCAACCACCCAGATGCAGCGCTAAAAGAGCTGCACTTCATTAGTTTTGAAAAATACCCGCTAAGCCTAGCGGATTTGAAAAAAGCACATGAAGCGTGGCCGGAGTTGGCTGAGTATGCAGAAAAGCTGCAAAAGCACTACCCTGCTGCCGTACCTGAGTGTCACCGCATTGTGCTTGAAGATGGCGCAATTACACTCGACCTTTGGTTTGGCGACATCAAAGACTGCATGCCGCAAGTCCCATACAACGAACAAGGTTTGATTGACGCTTGGTTTTTAGATGGATTCGCACCAAGTAAAAACCCAGAAATGTGGAACCAAAATCTGTTCAACAACATGGCTAAGTTAGCCAAGCAAGACTGTACAGTTGCCACTTTTACCGCGGCGGGCTTTGTGCGTCGAGGATTGAACGAAGCTGGCTTTGCAATGAAAAAAGTCAAAGGCTTTGGCACCAAGCGTGAAATGATCGCAGGTTCGATGGAACAACGCGAAAAGCAATCGAACCATCTTGCGTGGTTCAATCGCACGGCCTCCAGCAATCTTGATTCGATTGCCATAATCGGAGGCGGTATTGCCAGCGCGGCGTTAGCGAAAACGTTGGTTCGTCGTGGCCAAAACGTCACGCTTTACTGCAAAGACACTCAACCAGCCGAAGGGGCATCTGGCAACCGTCAAGGTGCCGTTTATCCTCTGCTTAATGGCCCGCATACAGGTGTATCTCGTGTGTTTGCGCCAGCATTTTTGTTCGCACGTCAATTTGTCGAGCAAGCAGCGCAAGAAATCGATTTTGACCATGATTGGTGTGGTGTAACTCAATTGATGTGGGATGACAAATCCACAGACAAACTAGAGAAAATGCTGGTGGGAAACTTCACTCCAGCGCTCATTCGTAAATTGTCTGCGGAAGAAACGGCGGAGACAATCGGCTTATCCATTGATATGGCATCGGTTCATTACCCAATGGGCGGTTGGTTGTGCCCTGCGGAATTAACTCGCGGGCTGATTACTCAACTAGAAAAAACCGATCTTTTTGAAGCGAAGTTCGAGCATCAAGTCGAGTCACTAACTTGGGACGAAGCGCGTCAGCTTTGGACATTAAAGGCGAACGGCCAGAACTTCGAACATTCAACCGTTGTAGTTGCTAACGGCAACGAGTTCCAAACACTAAGCCAAACTGAAGCCTTACCGATGGGACAAGTAAAAGGACAAGTGAGTCACGCGCCAGCAACAAAAACCCTATCTAAACTCAAAACTGTACTGTGTTACGACGGTTACATGACGCCTGTTAACCCAAATAACCAACACCTTTGCATTGGTGCCAGTTACGATCGCAGTCATTTAGACTATGAGTTTGATGAAAACGCACAACGAGATAACGTAGAAAAGTTGGTCAAATGCATTCCAAATCAGGAATGGACCAAAGAAGTGGATACATCGGGCAATTTGTCACGCCAAGGTATTCGTTGCGTGAGTCGAGACCATCTGCCGTTTGTTGGGAACGTGGGTGATTTCGACACAATCAAAACGCAATATGCAGATTTGCAAAATCAAGCAGAAGAAGAGGTTGAAGCGATTCACCAATTCCCTAACCTTTTCTGCTTCTTAGGTTTAGGCTCTCGAGGTCTAAGCTCTGCGCCTCTGTTGGCAGAAGTGCTAGCATCTCAAATTTGTGGCGATCCACTGCCACTCCCTGTCGATGTGCTGACAGAACTTCACCCAAGCCGTATGTGGGTACGCAAATTACGTAAAGGTAAAGCGATTACCGAGCTTTAAATCGGCATCAAGCAGACAACTACATAAATATTTAAGTAGATAAGGAATAAGAGATTCCCAAGCCCGCGAAATCACGCGCCGGGAATCTCTTTTTTAATGACGTATTACTTGAGCAATGCGACGGCTTGTTTCACTTGCTCTGCAATTTCTTGATTTACAATCTCACCCGACTCCAAGTCAAAGTTCTCGTAAAAACTTGGTACCGAAACCGACGCTTTAACGTCCGCTCCAAAAAATGGCGCTGAACCCGTTGCCGCCGCTAGTACGCTTTGTGCACCACCAGGGCCCGGTGACGTCGCAAGGTAAACGACCGGTTTATTTTGGAACACATTGCGCTCGATACGCGTTGCCCAATCGAACAAGTTTTTGTAAGCCGCTGCGTAAGAACCATTGTGCTCTGCAAATGATACAACGATGGCATCAGCTTGCTCTAGCTCGCGTAAAAAAGCGATTGCGCCTTCCGCTTGGCCGATTTCTTTCTCTTTGTCTTCACTAAACATTGGAACGTTGTAGTTGTTTAAATCCAACACGCTCACTTGTGCGCCTTCTACTTGTTGAGCTGCGTAAGTAGCAAGCGTTTTGTTGATTGAGGTTGAGCTGGTAGAAGCACCGAATGCGACAATTTTCATGGTTATATTCCTTTGTTCACGTTTTATGCTTTGCAGAATAAAAGTTAAACAGGCTGGCAACAACCACAAAAATCTTATGGAGAGATTCGAATATTTCGAAGGAGTTGATTTCAATTAAAAGGCGAGATAACGATAGAAAAGATATGCTCAGAAATAGCCAAGAAGCACGCCTAGAATAAGGTGACGTTTGATATAACCCGTTGAAAAAAATAGTCACAACAAGGTTAACAGGCTTTCATTCAGCTACACTGAGCACTCATTTACTGCAATTCGTAGATATTATGCTTGTGATTGCAGTTCTTGCCATAGATCACTAACAATCACGCGATCCGCAGGCGTCAGTTCTGCACGTGCTTCTTCTAGGCTGTTCGCGATACGAGATTTTAGCTCTTCAACATCGTTGATGCCGTCTTCTTCACAAGATGCGGCAGACAGAGAGATGTGACCACGTAGATAACCACCAGCAAACAGTTCATCATCAGATGCGTTTTCAATACGAGCATCAATCAGTTCTAGTAGTTTTTCTTCAAATTCAATAATCATGGAGTTTCTCTGAGGTTATTTGGGTTACTTAACGCTAAAATCAGACGCTTCCAGCTGCTTAGTTTGGTAAAACGCACGTAAGGCGTCCGAAAGCATTTTCACTCGCGGTGGCAAACCTGCTTCCAAAATACCTAATACTTCTTTATGCACTTTTTGCATAAAGCCAAGCCTATCTGGTTCAAAATCGCCGTGTAGATTGTCACAACTGACCGTAAAAGGGAAGCCAGCACTCGTGGCAAGAATCCATTCGTAAGCTTGAGGGCGAATTTCTACTTTTTCGAACTCAGCTTGTACGGCTTCAGTGCGTCCATCCGGCTCATACCAGTAGCCAAAATCTTCCATTAAACGACGTTCAGGACCAGCGACACACCAGTGCGCGATTTCGTGCAGAGCAGAAGCGTAAAAACCTCGAGCAAAAATAATACGATGGTGAGGATGCTCATCATCAGCTGGCAGATAAATAGGCTCATCACCACCAAGCTCTAGCGTGGTGTTGAATTGCTCAAGAAAAGTGTCATTGAAAATGGTGATTAGATCTTGGTATTCGTGGGTCATCGTCGAGTCTGTACTTCAAATTGACATGCGCTGCGCATTGTCGCTGTTTTTGCAAATAAGGTAAAGGCATCCCACAGTTTTGGTTATTAGTTGAGTTTATCTGAACCGACCTTTCTCAATACAATTTCTCATTCGTCAGCGTACTCATTTACTAATACACTCTCGCCTTATTTTGGTGCCACTCAAATTGCTGTTTTTCAAGCAGTTTGATTATGAGCATGTTGCTGGTTTTAATCACTTTTTAAGACTGATTAAGCCGTTTGTAAGTGTTGTTACTGCCCTAACCATTTTGTAATGGATAAACGGTAACTTTTTACTTTGAGTGTTCCCCTATGTTGCTAAGTGTGTTGTATATCATTGGTATCACGGCTGAAGCCATGACAGGTGCGTTAAGCGCTGGTAGAAGAAAAATGGACTGGTTTGGCGTTATGTTGGTAGCGAGTGCGACAGCCATTGGCGGCGGCACAGTGCGTGACATTTTATTGGGCCACTACCCTCTTGGTTGGGTCAAGAATCCTGAATTTCTGGCTATCACCTGTGTTGCTGGCGTACTAACGACTGGCCTCGCGAAATGGGTGATCAAACTAAAAGGCTTGTTCATTCGTCTTGATGCACTGGGTTTGATTGTATTTAGCATCATCGGTACCAAGATTGCGATGGGCATGGGCTTGCACCCAGGCATCTGTATGGTGTCTGCATTGGTGACTGGCGTATTTGGTGGCTTACTTCGCGATTTGATCTGTCGCCAAACTCCGTTGGTACTGCATGAGGAGCTATACGCTTCTATCGCGTTGATTGCATCCGGCCTTTACCTTGCGTTACTGGAATTCAGCGTGCCAGACGTAACAGCAACCATTGTTACCCTTGTTGTGGGTTACGTACTTCGTATGGCAGCGGTTCGATTTAAGTGGCGTTTGCCTTCTTTCCAGTTGGAAACCGAAAGCTCGCTCCACTAAGTTAAGAAAAAGAACAAAAAAGAAAAGGTTGCTCCATGAGCAACCTTTTCTTTGTATTTAGAGCACCAAACTTAAATCTTTGGTGTTTCTGTCGTTACGCCGTGGTTTTGCCCACGATGACGCAGTAAGTGATCCATCACAACAATCGCCAGCATGGCTTCAGCAATAGGCACAGCACGAATGCCGACACATGGGTCGTGACGACCTTTCGTGATGAGCTGAGTGGGTTCTCCTTCTTTAGTGATCGTGTCACCCGGAACCGTAATGCTTGATGTTGGCTTAAGTGCAATATTCGCAACGATGTCTTGACCAGTCGAGATGCCACCAAGGATACCACCAGCATGGTTGCTACCAAAACCTTGCGGAGAAAGTGGGTCACGGTGCTGACTGCCTTTTTGGTTTACGACATCAAAACCATCACCAATTTCAACACCCTTCACCGCGTTGATGCTCATTAGCGCGTGCGCAATGTCTGCATCCAAGCGGTCAAACACTGGTTCACCAAGGCCAACAGGTACGTTGGTTGCAACAACCTGAATTTTCGCACCAATTGAATCGCCTTCTTTTTTTAGGTCGCGGATCAGTTGATCAAACGCTTCCACTTTGTCTGTATCTGGGCAGAAGAATGCGTTGTTTTCAATTTCGTCCCAGTCGACTTTATCAATAGAAACATCGCCCATTTGTGACAAGTAAGCGCGGATTTCTACGCCAAATTCATCTTTCAGATATTTCTTCGCGATTGCACCTGCAGCCACACGCATCGCAGTTTCACGGGCTGACGAACGGCCGCCGCCTCGATAGTCACGAATGCCATATTTTTGGTGGTAAGTGTAATCAGCATGTCCCGGGCGGAACTTATCTTTGATGTCTGAGTAATCTTTTGAACGTTGATCGGTATTTTCGATCAACAGGCCGATTGAAGTGCCTGTGGTTTTGCCTTCAAACACGCCAGAAAGAATTTTAACTTCGTCCGGTTCACGACGCTGTGTGGTGTAACGTGATGTGCCAGGACGACGACGGTCGAGATCCGTTTGCAGATCTGCTTCTGTAATTTCTAATCCCGGAGGACATCCGTCTACGATACATCCCAGTGCGATACCGTGACTTTCTCCGAATGTTGTCACTCGAAAATGTTGTCCGATACTGTTTCCTGCCATTACTTCCTCAAGTTATTGTCGCCACGCTCTCTGATTGAGCGCAACTGCTTTCCAATTCTTCGTGGATTCATAGTGGCTTTATTACGTTTTGATGTAAAGAGTTAATATCGATGAGTTATGCATAAAAAAACACCGAGCATCAGGCTCGGTGTTTTGAGGTTTTTGGGAAAGACGGATTAGTCTTTGTACAGTTTGAACTCTTCTGCACAATCAACCAGTTGCGCACGAGTCAGCATAAATACGCCGTGGCCACCGTTTTCAAATTCAATCCAAGTGAATGGAATTTGTGGGTACTGGTCCATCATATGGATCATTGAGTTGCCCACTTCACAGATCAAGATACCGTCATCAGTTAGGTAGTCTGGCGCGTTCGCAAGAATACGGCGAACCAATTTCAGGCCATCGGTACCCGCAGCCAAACCTAGCTCAGGTTCATGCGTGAACTCTTGTGGCAGGCTGTTCATGTCTTCTTCATCCACATAAGGTGGGTTAGACACGATGAGGTTGTATTTCTCTTTTGGCAGATCGCGGAACAGATCCGAACGGATTGGGAACACTTGTTGTTCCATGCCGTGATCTTGAATGTTTTGTTCTGCAACTTGAAGCGCGTCCGCTGAGATATCAATCGCGTCAACTTCTGCTTCAGGGAATGCGTGCGCACATGCAATCGCAATACAGCCACTGCCCGTACATAGATCCATGATTCGAGTTGGCTCTTCTACCAGCCAAGGTTGGAATTCCGCTTGAATCAATTCACCAATTGGAGAACGTGGCACAAGAACACGCTCGTCAACGAAGAACTCAAGACCACAGAACCACGCTTTGTTGGTTAAGTAAGCCGTTGGCGTACGCTCGTTAATGCGTTTTACTACTCGCTCAACAATGCGTAGACGCTCACTTGTGGTTAGGCGAGAGTTCAATACATGCGGAGGCACATCGATCGGCAAGTATAAGGTTGGCAGGATAAGCTGAACGGCTTCATCCCACGCGTTATCAGTACCATGACCGTAAAACAGGTTCGCTGCATTAAAGCGGCTAACCGTCCAACGAATCATATCTTGAAGGGTATGCAGTTCCGATACCGCCTCTTCTACAAAAATCTTATCCAAAATTGCCTCCGAAAAGCGCTACAATACTGCCAATAAAGTTTATTAATGAAATTGTTTACCTAATGAGCAAAAAAGACACCGAACATGATGACGATTTCGCCTTGTTTAAGGAAGCAGTACAGGGCGTAAAAAAGTTGCGACAGGATACCATAATCCAGCAACCAAAAAAAAATACTAAGCAAAAAGAAATCAAACGCTCAAACCGAGAAGCGAGTGATTCTGAGTTTTACTTTTCCGATGAGTTTGTGCCTCGATTAAACGAAGAAGGCCCAACTCGCTATGCTCGTGATGATGTTTCTACTTATGAAGTGAAACGTCTGCGTCGCGGTGTCTACGTGCCTGACGTTTTCCTCGATATGCACGGCATGACACAGCAAGAAGCTAAACGCGAACTTGGTGCCATGATCGCCTATTGCGTAAAAAACGAAATTCACTGTGCGTGTGTTCAACACGGTATTGGTAAACACATTCTGAAGCAAAAAGCCCCACTTTGGCTGGCTCAGCACCCTGATGTGATGGCCTTCCACCAAGCACCGTTAGAATTTGGCGGTGACGGCGCGCTGCTGGTTTTGCTCTCTATTCCAGAGAAGTAACACATACACTCTAAGAATAAGAAAGGCAGGATATTCCTGCCTTTTGTTTATCAATATCTAATTTTTAAATGCTTGTTTTAGATGTCTGTCTATTTAAGAGATCGATTTATCTTTAGATAACGATGACTTAGACGCTCAAGGCGTAATATGCCAAAGCACCTCACCACGCTGTGTTTGTGGTTCGTATTCGATGCACACTAAACCAGAGGTTGGGAACATTGGAGGCGTCATCTCTTTCACAAACTCAGACGTCAAATAACCAACTAACGGTAAATGAGAAACAAACAATAGAGACTCTAGTTTCTCGACTTCAATGAGCGCGTTCGCAAAATCAAACACGCAATCCGATTGACCGTATGGTGTGATGTCGTCACTGGTCTCGATGCTTTTTGTCGAGAAAAACGTACTGATTTCTTGCCAGGTTTGCTGAGCACGGATGTAAGGGCTCACCAACACTTTGTCAAATTGAGCAAAACCTTGCTCAGCACAAGCTCGTGCAACAGCCTCTGACTCGGTTCTGCCTCTTTGGGTCAGTTCTCTTGCTGCGTCTGAATCTGCGAAATGCTCAGCTTCGCCATGACGCATGATGAATATTTTCATGTTATTTCCTAGGGATAGCTAACGCTACCAAAAGGTTGACTGCTATCTTTATAGATAATCGGGGCTAATTTTAATAATGACGAAACAAAAATACTGATATAATTATCTGTTCATTATACCAATTCGCTTGCTAAAGATAGCGACTTTCTTAACAATCTATTAAAAAGAATATACTCAGTTCATCACATTCTACGATGAAGTCATGAACTCAGTGCATTCCTTCAAACAGCTCTACCCCATACGCAAAAGCGATGGGTCCAATGCAGTACTCTTACGAATAACAAAAATGCGGCAAGCAGTATTTGTCGAACGCAACATTTGCGCTACCCCCTTTGGGGTTCATAATTAATGTAATGCGAAATCTGGAGACGCATCGTGCACCTAAGTCCAAACGATTCAAACCAATACCGCTACCTTACTTTGAGTAATGGCTTGCGCGTATTGCTGATTCATTCTGATACAGCTCAACAGTCGGCAGCCGCCCTAGCTGTGAACGTTGGACACTTCGACGACCCAGTTGATCGTCAAGGTCTGGCTCACTATCTAGAACACATGCTTTTTTTGGGTACGGAAAAATACCCTAAAGTGGGCGAGTTTCAAAGTTATATTAGCCAACATGGTGGAACGAATAACGCGTGGACAGGAACGGAGCACACCTGCTTCTTTTTTGATGTCACTCCAAGTGCATTTGAAAACGCACTGGATCGCTTTAGCCAATTCTTTACCGCGCCACTGTTTAACGAAGAAGCATTAGATAAAGAGCGCCAAGCGGTCGACTCTGAGTACAAGCTGAAATTGAATGACGACTCGCGTCGCTTGTATCAAGTCAACAAAGAAGTCATCAATCCAGAACATCCATTTTCAAAATTCTCTGTCGGCAATTTAGATACGCTTGGCGACCGAGATGGTCAGTCTATTCGTGATGAAATTGTCGAGTTTCATCATTCTCAATATTCAGCCGATCTTATGACGCTGACATTGTTTGGGCCTCAATCTCTTGATGAGCAGCAAGCTTGTGTAGAAGCCATATTCGCTGACATCCCTAATCATCAATTAAGTGGTAAATCGATTAACGTACCGATTGGGACTGAAGACAGCACCGGAATTTTGGTTCAAATTGAGCCCATCAAAGAGTTTCGCAAACTCATTCTCACCTTCCCTATGCCGGGAATGGATAAACACTACGGCGTGAAGCCTCTCTCTTATTTCGCTCATTTGTTAGGTTACGAAGGCGAAGGGAGCTTGATGCTTCAACTGAAGAGCAAAGGCTGGATCACTTCCCTATCAGCCGGCGGCGGGGCAAGTGGCAGCAACTATCGTGATTTTACGGTCAGTTGTACACTCACACCAGAAGGGTTAGACCACGTAGATGACATCATTCAAGCTGTCTTCCAATATCTAACCATGATCAAACAAGACGGAATGAATGAGTGGCGCTACCTAGAGAAGCAAGCAGTGTTGGAATCTGCATTCCGCTTTCAAGAACCTTCACGCCCTCTCGATTTAGTTAGCCATTTAGTCATCAATATGCAGCATTATCAGCCGCACGATATTATCTATGGCGACTACAAAATGTCGGGCTATGATGAAGATCTACAACGTTCTCTGCTGCAATATTTATCTGTCGACAATGTCCGCGTTACGCTGATCGCCAAAGGACTTGAGTACAATCGCACTGCGGAGTGGTATTTCACCCCCTACTCCGTCACTCCATTCAGTAGCGAGCAAAAACGCTTCTTCCAACAAATTGATCCGCGTTGGCAGTTTGTTCTGCCAGAGAAGAACCCGTACATTTGTTACGACCTCGACCCAATGCCCTTTGAAAACGGGGGCTCACTACCGGAGTTGATTGAAGATCTCGAAGGTTTTCGCCTGTGGCATTTGCAAGATGATGAGTTCCGAGTGCCGAAAGGCGTAGTGTACGTTGCGATCGACAGTTCTCACGCGGTCGCATCGCCTAAAAATATTGTGAAAACACGTCTTTGTGTCGAAATGTTTTTGGACTCACTAGCCAAAGAAACCTACCAAGCTGAAATCGCGGGCATGGGCTACAACATGTATGCACACCAAGGTGGGGTAACTTTGACGTTGTCGGGCTTCAGCCAAAAACTGCCGCAACTGCTTGAGATGATTTTACGCCGTTTCGCCGCTAGAGAGTTCAACCCGACTCGGTTCGAAACCATCAAACAACAATTATTACGTAATTGGCGAAATTCATCTCAAGATCGCCCAATTTCTCAACTGTTCAACGCATTAACAGGTTTGTTGCAGCCCAACAATCCTCCTTTCGCGACACTTGCAGAAGCGCTGGAAGAGATTGAAGTCGATGAACTGTCGACATTCGTCGAGTCGATTTTGGCGGAACTCCACGTAGAAATGTTCGTTTATGGCGACTGGCAACGTCAACAAGCGCATGATATGGCAACAACCTTGAAAGATGCCTTGCGCGTAAAAGAACAGCGCTACGAAGAAGCACTGCGTCCGTTAATTATGCTCGGTCAAAATGGCAGTTTTCAGCGCGAAGTGCATTGTAATCAACAAGATTCTGCTGTGGTAATTTACCACCAGTGTGAAGACATCGAACCGCGCAGCATCGCACTTTATTCTTTGGCCAATCACCTCATGTCGGCAACCTTCTTTCATGAGATTCGCACCAAGCAGCAACTCGGCTACATGGTCGGCACTGGTAACATGCCACTGAACCGTCATCCGGGGATTGTGCTTTATGTGCAATCGCCTAACGCAGCCCCTGCGGAATTAGTTACCTCTATCGATGAATTTTTAAATGCATTTTACATGGTGCTTTTGGAGCTCAACGACTACCAATGGCACAGCAGTAAGCGTGGCCTTTGGAACCAAATCGCAACCCCAGACACGACTTTACGTGGACGAGCGCAACGCTTGTGGGTAGCAATAGGCAACAAAGATACCGAGTTTAATCAACGCGAAAAAGTACTAGCCGAGCTCAAAAAGCTAACAAGAGCAGACATGATTCGCTTTGTCGTTAACGAACTGAAACCGAGAACAGCAAACCGGTTGGTCATGCACTCGCAAGGCCAAGCACATGTCGATGCTCCTCGAATTCACTTAGGGCAAGAAATTGGTTCTATCGAAGAATTTCAGTTACGACCAAAAGATTGTGGTCTGGGCTAAGACCATCACCGTAATGGATAAAATGGGCGGAAGTCGAGCTGTAAAATATGTGAGAAACCCATCAATTTACTAATACGACTTGGATAGTCTTAACAGAAAATTGAAATTACGCGATTGCCGCTTATGCTCTAATTACCGCACAAAAAACATGTAGATGAGGCACTCATGAAGAAACTATTACTACTTGCTGCAGTATTATTACCATTCGCATCCGCTCATGCTGAAATCACAGTAAAAGGTGACGATTTTGAATTGAGCAAAGATTGTGTTCGCCTAAGCGGTGACAATATTTCCGTCAAATCCGACGATTGCTCTTCTAAAAACTGGGATGATAAAGACAAAAAAGGAAACGCTAGCGTGCATGGCGATGACAACCCAGGTAAAGGGCATAACAAAGATAAAAAAGACAAGAAGAAATAAACACTTCTGTTCGAAAAAAGGCTTGCGCGATGCAAGCCTTTTTAATGTTCAGCGTTTCAAGAACTTAGTAGAAGGTACGACCTTCACCCGCTCTAGTCAGCAGTCCGTCGCATGGCGCATAACGATCGCCATATTTCGATGCAAATTCGTTCATTTTCTCAACCAGTTCTTTCAAACCGAATTGATCCATATAACGGAATGGCCCGCCAAGGAATGGAGGGAAGCCAATACCAAAAATCGCACCAATATCGCCATCGCGCGGAGAGCGAATAATACCGTCGTCCAAGCATCGTACTGCTTCATTAAGCATTGGCAGTACACAGCGCAACGCAATATCGTTATCGCTGAGCTTCGATTCTGGCGTCAGTTTGAGTAGCTTGTAGATGGATTTATCGACTTCTTTCTTCTTACCTTTGTAAGTGTAGAAACCTTTCCCGCTCTTACGTCCTTTGCGACCGTCATTCAATAAGATATCGAATACATCAGGACCTTTGAATCGTTCGCCCAACTCATTGACCAGAATCGGCATGATCTTCGCACCAATATCAACACCAACTTCATCAAGTAACGTGATTGGCCCAACAGGGAAGCCGAAATCCAACAACGCACCATCTAACTTCTCAATCGGCTCATTTGCCAGCAAGATATGCGCAGCTTCATTCATGTAAGGCGCAAGAATGCGGTTTACGTAAAAGCCAGCTTTGTCCTTCACAACGATTGGGGTTTTACCCTGCTTCTTAGCCAATGCGACAACTGTCGAAATGGTTTCATCAGACGTTGTTTCATGCGGAATCACTTCCACCAGCGGCATTTTTTCTACTGGGCTAAAGTAATGTAAACCGACGATGTTTTCTGGTCGCTCTGCCTTTTCTGCAATCTTGTGGATTGGTAACGAAGACGTGTTCGTAGCAAAAATAGTTTCAGATTTTGCGTTTGCTTCAATGTCCGCAACCATCTGTTGTTTTAGATCCAAGTCTTCGAAAACCGCTTCGATCACAACATCAATGTGGTTGTAACTTGTAAAGTCTACGCCACCTGACAGTTGCAACATCTTCGCCTGTAAATCGGCTTTCGACAGGATGCGACGTTTGCGCTGCTTCTCAAACAACTTGTAGTTGTAGTTAAGTGCGTTCAACACACCGTCATTGCTCACATCTTTGATTCTAACAGGCACTTTTGCTTTTGCTACCGTTACATGACTGATCCCAGCGCCCATTAAGCCGCCACCAAGAACACCCACTTTTTTCACCGCTGCTGGCTGTGCATCCGTGCCGTGTTCCTTCTTCATTTCAGTAGTCGCGAAGAAGATAGAGCGCAATGCCTTCGATTCGGAGCTCATCACAAGCTCACCAAATCGTTTCGCTTCTAGCTCTTGCCCTTGTGCAAAGCCTTTTTCCAGACCGTGTTGAATCACTTCTAGAATCGCGGCCGTTGCTGGATAGTTGCCACGGGTCTTCTGGTTGGTTTTCTTCGCAGCTTGTTCGAAAACGAGCTTACGACCTAACCCACTGCCCGACATCAACTTCTCTTTCGTCGATTGCTTTTTCTTGCCCTTGTTCTTACCTTTGTCGATAAACTGTTTTGCTACGTCGAGCAAAATTGTGTCAGGGACACACGCGTCCACAACGCCCAGTTTTTTGGCTTTCTTCGCGCGAAGCTGTTTACCCGTCAGGATCAAGTCCAATGACGGTAACAGACCAATCAAACGTGGCAAACGCTGAGTACCGCCAGAACCCGGTAATAGACCGAGTTGAACTTCTGGTAAGCCTAAGCGTGTCTTATCGGAATCCGTACAAACACGGTAATCACATGCAAGCGCAAGTTCTAAACCGCCACCCAAACATGGGCCGTGAATAGCCGCAACCACAGGGTAAGGTAAGTCAGACAGTTGTTGGAACAACTCTTGACCTTGTTTTGCCAATGCTTGTGCTTCATTCGCTGTGGTACATGCCTCCAACATACGAACATCGGCACCTGCCACAAAATTATCCGGTTTTAAGGAGTGAATGATCATCCCTTTGATGCCACTGGAGTCTTTTAGCTGAGCAAAAATTTCTTTCATTTCGTCAGCAAAAGCCGCCTGTAGCGTGTTCATCTTTTCATTCGGTACGTCGATCGCTAACCATGCAATGTTCTGCTCATCAACGTTAAGACTAAATGCTTTTTGCTCGCTCATTACTCAACCTCCAGAATCATTGCCGCGCCAAGACCACCCGCAGCACAAGCGGTATTCAATGCAATACCACCACCACGACGTTTCAATTCACGTAGAGTTTGCGTCATCATACGCGCACCCGTCGCCGCGAATGGGTGACCGTAAGCGATTGAGCCACCGAGCACGTTGAATTTATCCATGTCGATTTCACCGATCGCTTTCGAACGACCTAGGTTTTCTTGAGCAAACTTATCTGAGGCAAACATTTTCACGTTTGCCAATGCTTGAGCAGCAAACGCTTCATGCATATCGATCAGCGTCAGATCCGACAGTTCCAAGCCTGTATTTTCGAGCACTTTCGCAGTCGCGTAAGTCGGTCCCATCAGCATGTCTTTTTCCACACCAATCGCTGAGAATGCGTAGCCACGGATGTAGCCAAGAATTTCCATGCCCAACTCTTTCGCTTTACCTTCACGCATCAGCATCACTGCCGCGCCACCATCAGTCAGCGGCGTACTGTTTGCTGCGGTAACACTGCCGTACTGGCGGTCAAATGCAGGACGTAACTTTGCATAGCCCTCTAACGTCGAGTCGTGACGAACGTTGTTGTCTTCAGAAATCCACTTTTTGTAAGGTTCAGGGAAAGCGGTCATCACCTCACCTTGAATTTTGCCTTCTTTCCAAGCTTGGGATGCCAATGTATGAGAGCGATGAGCTAGCGCATCTTGTTCTGCGCGTAAGATACCGTGCGTCTTCGCCATTTGCTCTGCCGTTTGTCCCATCGACAAACCCGTCGAGTATTCCGCGACGGCTGGCGGAACAGGCATGAGATCTTTAAAACTCAGACTTTTGAGAATATTGAGCTTCTGACCCAATGTTTTGGTTTTGCTTAGAGCCAACAGGTTAGCAGCAAGTTTTTTGGACACACCGATAGGAAGTACAGAAGATGAATCCGCACCACCAGCGATACCAATTTCAATGGTGCCAGCCATGATGCTCTCTGCTACGTTTACCGCCGCTTGGAAGCTCGTCGCACACGCACGCGTCACGCTGTAAGCGTCGGTATGGATGTTCATCCCCGTGCCCAATACGATTTCTCGTGCGATGTTTGGTGCTTCAGGCATTTGAACCACTTGTCCAAACACCACTTGTTCAATTAATTTCGGATCAATATCTGTTCGAGCAAGCATTTCGCTTACTACCATTTTCCCTAAATCGACCGCTGGCACTTGGCTAAATTCCGTGCTTTGACGAGCAAAGGGAGTTCGAAGCCCCGCGACAATAGCAACACGCTCACCATTGCGTGTTTTTACTTCCTGCTTGCCCATTGTTTCTCCTTAAATACAAGAGGTCTGACCTGATGCATTGTAATCAACTTGTTAAATTTATCAAACGTGCGTTTAAATAAACGTGAAGCAAGTAGATCAATTACTCTAGTTCATTGATTATATTGAATAACTATAGAAGCTAAAAACGGCAGAAAGTGTGTGGCAGGTAAAATTGAAGCAAAAAAAAACCACACATAACTGTGTGGTCGGAATATCTATAAAACAATTAACTTACGCCAATTGAAAATTAATCAGTTTCCTGATTAGGAGAAAGTAAAGTCAGCCTTCAAAAGGAAGTGTCATCTTGCTCAACATGTTAGTCACAAGGACTAACGAGATGACAAGATGTACTATAACCCCTTCACTGCTTGAGATTTTGAAATAGATCAATTTTATGGTGATTTTACGATCTTTGAACGCATCTAAATGCCTCATCTATTCAAGTCCATTCACAAGCTTGCTACTCAAAATATGCATCAGATACATAAATCCAATGCATTTAACCAAGTCATTGATAACTAAATGATGATATTGTTAACAAGCAAAACTGCATCACTAAAGATAATATCGGTTATTTGTGTATACACTTTTATATACCGACTTAGCTTGTAACGAATGGATTTATCACTCGATATTGGCTTAGCAATAAGTGATGGATTAGAAGTAAAGTCATGCTCAAAACGTATAAGAAATACACAGAGCGAGGATGGAGGCTCCTGTGGCCATATTAAAAATGTTTGGAAAGAAAAATTCCAACAGTCCGGTCAACTCTGATATGGACAAACAAAGAAAATATGAAGCGCTCGTCCGGGGCTATCACCGCGATTTGTACCGCTATGCATACTGGTTGTGTAAGGACAAAGCAATTGCGGAAGATTTAGTGCAAGAGACCTGCTTACGTGCATGGAAATCTCTCGATAGCCTTCAAGATGAAAAAGCTGCGAAATCTTGGCTTATTACTATATTAAGGCGAGAAAATGCACGTCGCTTCGAACGCAAACAATTTGATTTAGTTGATATCGATGACTACGGCAACGATGCTAAGGTCAGCGACGATCCGCATCATCAACAAGAATGGCTTCAAGCACAGATTATGAGGTTGGATGTGGAATATCGTGAACCTCTATTTCTTCAGGTTATTGGCGGTTTCAGTGGAGAAGAAATCGGCGACATTCTTGATTTAAATAAGAACACCGTCATGACTCGACTTTTCCGAGCTCGAAATCAACTTAAAGAGATGTTGGATTCTCAAGATACTAAGAGAGGACAAAAAAATGGATGATTTAGAATTTCGTCGTCGTATTTTGTCGGATCCAAAACAGAAGGATGAAGAGATTCTGCAAGCGTTGGCCGCTAGCGATGCCAACAGTAAGTTTGTTGATGACGTTTTGGATCTCGACGCGAAAATTAAGCAGGCCATGAATGTGGATGTGCCAGAGGATCTTGCTGATAAAATCTTGTTTAGCCAAACCTCTAGCGCGCTTGACGAAAAAGTCGTCAAACCCAACTTTGTCCGCAAAGCCATGGCGCTTGCAGCTTCTGTTGCCTTTACCGCAGGTTTACTGGTGGGGCAAATCAACTGGGGTAACATTCTGGTGCCACCGGCGCAAGCCAGTCTCGCAGATACAGCTATTAAACATGTCATTCATGAAGAGTCGTTTGTACGCCATTTAGATGAAAACGTGCCGAGTTCCCAGATCAATGCGAAGATGTCGCCATTTCATTATCAGTTTAGTGACAACTTCCCGTACCACGTTTACTACCTAAACCACTGTGGATTTGGTGAAGCTAATGCTTTACACATGGTTTTTCAGGGTGTAAAGGGCAAAGTAACGCTCTTTATTACGGGAATTTCTAGCCAACAAACGGCAGATTTTGAAAAGGATGGTATGACAGGTATCGTCCAACCCGTTGGTTCAACCAGCATGATTTTAGTCGGCGAACAAGGTGAAGACATTGACGCTATCGCCACTAAACTGGCGCCTATGCTAAAACCAATGTAACAACTTCACCAACTTTAGCTTAGAAACATTGAAATGCCGTCAAATACTCTCATTTGGCGGCATTTTTGTATTAATCGCTCACAAAACATTCACCACGCCAATTGCTTTTAGAGCTTAAACTCTAAATTATGCAATTTAAGTGCAATTTCCCGTCTTTTAGACATCATTTCCGCAATTTTTATTCAATTTTATCTAATGGTCGGATTTGTCTAGCCCACTCTTGATACTACTATCTGCGCCACTGAGCAAAAGCTCAATTTATCGTCCAGAGAGACGAATCTAATAAGGAAAAACAAATGACTCAGAATACGCGTCTGTTTAAAAAGACTCTCCTAGCAGTAACGGTAGCTTTTGCCTCAGGTCAATCGATGGCAGCAGGTTTCCAAATTAACGCTCAATCAGCAACTGGCATCGGCCGTGCGTTTGCTGGTGATGCAGTAATCGCCGATAACGCGTCAGTAATGGCTCGTAACCCAGCGGCAATGGCTCTTTTTGATAAAATGGAGCTGTCACTTGGTTTTGAAAGCATTACTTCAATGATTGAAGTGAAAGATGCGAAATACAGAAATTTCATGGGTCAGAGCGTTGATGTTGCTGACACAGATGATGTGGGCGACACGTCAATCGCGCCAAACATTCACCTAATCGTTCCAGTAAACGACAAGTTTGCTTGGGGCGTAAATGCTTACTCAAACTTCGGTACTAAAACTGAGTTTTCAGATAACTACACAGCAACTGAATACGGCGGCTTAACTGACGTTAAGAGCGCAAACTTTGGTCTTGCTGGCTCTTACCGCTTAAATGAACAATGGAGCTTTGGTGCAGGCGTTGATTTAATCTACGGTCAAGGCACGATGAAACGTACAACCAGCTCTTCTATTCCACTTGTTGGCGGCAAAAAAATACTAGATGTAGATAAAGCTGATGGTTGGGCTGTTGGTTTCAACGTTGGTACCGTGTACGAACTGGATGAAAACAACCGTTTTGGTCTAGCGTATCGTTATAGCCCAGAATTTACGGCAAAAGACGATAAAGGTCAGGAAATCACTCTACCTCTACCAGATATGGCAGAGTTTTCTGGCTTCCACAAAATCCAAGATACCAAGTTTGCCGTACATTACAGCATCCAATACATTGGTTGGAAAGATTTCGACCAAATTGATTTTGAAAACCTAAATCAAGGTTTGCTTAAAGGTGGTTACTCGAAAGACTATCAATGGCAAGATGGCTGGCACTACGCAATTGGTGGTACTTACTACCTAAACAATAACTGGACACTTCGTGCTGGTTACATGTACGACACCAGCGCTCAAGATAAGGTAACATCTATCTCGGTACCAGATTCAGATCGCCAGTGGTTCTCAACAGGTTTCTCTTACCATATCGACAACAGCTCAAACATTGATTTTGGCTTCACATACTTGCTAGGTGACGATGTAAAAGTCAATGAGAATACTCAATTGGCCCCTGGTCTTTCTACAGGTGTAACAGCTACAACGCACGCAGACGCTATCCTGTTTGGCTTACAATACAGCCGTAGCTTCTAAGAAAATTCCTTATATTTAATGTAAGCAAACTCTATATAAAAGGCTGGATTTCCAGCCTTTTTTCTTATCTAACACTTATCGTCCGCTCAATTTGAGTGAACACGTGTATCTAAAAACCACAATTAGACCTCACAGGTGTTCGCTGAGTTTTTTTCATTCCACTATCATGGTTAGATTATAAAACCATAAACAAACAACAAATTAGAACAAAACACTAAATACATTCATGTTCCGGATTTTCATTTCTAAAGTAATAACTCTACCTTTAGACTTTTGCCCCACGTTATAATTAATTCAGCGAACATTAGAATGAAAACCAACAAGACTTTCCTATCAACAGCAGTAGCACTTAGCCTACTTGGCACTTCAGGCATGGCAAATGCAGCAGGCTTCCAATTAGCTGAATATTCTGCAACAGGTCTAGGTCGTGCTTACGCTGGTGAAGCAGCAATGGCTGACAACGCAAGTTCTCAATGGCGTAACCCAGCAATGCTTACTTACCTAGAGGGCACTCAAGTGTCTGTTGGTGCCATCTATGTAAATCCAAACATTGATATCAATGGTCAAACCACACTTAAGCATCCAGTAAATCAGAGTGTAATTAACTCCTCTTCAACCTCTTCAGATGACTTCGCACATGATGCGGTCATTCCAAACTTCTACCTATCACACCAATACAACGAACAATTCGCAATCGGCCTGGCGTTCGGTACGAACTACGGTATGGAAACGGATCTAGGCAAAGGCTTTGCCGCCTCTCATTTTGGTAACGAAGCAAGCGTAACCACAATGGAAGCAAACCTAAACGCAGCATACAAAATTAATGATGCGGTAAGTATTGGTGGTGGTATTCGTTACATCATCGGTGAAGGAAGTTTTGGCGCTACGACTCCTAAAGTAAACGTATTACAAAAACCTCAAGGTACGACTCTTAAGTACATGGAAGGTGACGATACGGCTTGGGGTTGGCAATTGGGTACAGCGTGGCAGATCAACGAAAACAACCGCATCGGTTTCACGTACAAATCTGAGGTTGAGCTAAAGCTTGAAGGTCATGCTGAGGGCCTTGGTTTTGGCTTCGGTACTCCTAAGCTTCCACAGCTGCGTGACAATGGCTACATGTACCTAAACCTACCAGCAACGGCTGAACTAGCGAGCTTCCACCAAGTAACAGACCAACTTGCATTACACGCAAGTTTCAACTGGACTGACTGGAGTTCTTTCGAGAAGCTAGAAGCTCACCTAGAAACCGCTGGTACACACATGGTGAAAGTGGAAAACTGGGAAGATAACTACCGCTTTGCAGTTGGTGCGACTTACCAACTTCAACCTAAGGTAGCCCTACGTACTGGTATTGCATACGATACGTCTGCTGTAAGTGATAAGAACCGCACGATCACTATTCCAGAAACAGACCGTACTTGGTTAAGCATCGGTGCAACTTATGACTGGACGAAAGACTTCAGCCTAGACGCTGGCTTCACTTACATTATCGCGAAAGACGCACCAATCGTTGAGTCTCGTGGCTACAAGTCAGACGACTCAGCTGAAGTAGTTGGTGGTCAATTCGTTGGTGAAACAACGGGTAACGTTTGGCTAATCGGTGTTCAAGCGAACTACCGTTTCTAATTACTCGTTAATAAATCGAGAGACAAAAAAGGCTTAGCACTTGCTAAGCCTTTTTTATTGCGTTCATTTTATTTGAAACATCAACGATTAGAATTCATCTAGATATTCGTCTAACAACGCTTCTTCTTCCGGATTCACTTCTTCTACCGTGTCGATTTCTGCTTTAAAGTTTTGACGCTGAATGTAGACATCTCGAGTCAGTACATAAGGATCTGGAGAACTATCAAGCTGTGCTTCTTGCGGTACAAGCAACGCTCGTTTTTCCAAACCTTCTAATGCCCACTTCCCTAAACCAGCCCAAATATTCAAGTAAGATAATGGGAGATACATACCATCGACGGTATCTGTCACTTCTCGCAAAGTATAAGGACCATAACCAGGTATCATAAAGTATGGGCCATTCCCTACGCCATAATGACCAACAGCACTGCTGAACTCTTTATTGTCGTACTTGGTGATACCCGCCGCAGTTGCGATGTCAAATACACCGAGAATACCGAACGTAGAGTTAATCCAAAAACGGTTAAAGTGATCCACCGCTTTGCTACCGTTACCCATCAAAAGGTTGTTCACCATGCTTGATGGTTCATCAAGGTTTGACAAGAAGTTGGCGATACCGGAACGAATAGGCACAGGTGTGTATTCAACGTACGCGATCGACACAGGACGAACCAAATACGGATCTAAGTACTCGTAGTTGATTTCCCACATCGCGCGGTTAAAGCCTTCTAACGGATCATACACATCAGAAGTCGTTTGATTTGTCTCTCCTTCACTTGTTACTGCCTCCTCAGGCGCACTCGAACAGCCAACAAGACCAAGTGCTAACAGTAACATCAGGTAGGATTTACCCTTGTTATACATTCTATGTTCCATAACGACTATTAATATACTTAAGTAACCTCATTTAAAAATGTATGACCAACGCCAAAAAGCAAATGCAGAAACAACCAACAAGCTCAATGTTAGCGATAAATACATTTTAGACGTCACTTGAGTATATAAACAAAGGCCAGCAAATGCTGGCCTTGGTCATTTTACTTGATAGTTTAGAGTCATACCACTAAATGGGCCCGACATTGACTAATGTGTCATATATCAGAGACAACAACTAACTATTGATACTGTTTATCGATGGTCACTGCAACCGGCTGACCGAATTCAACCACATCGCTTTCGCCATGCCAATCTTGGTCACGCGTTGCAACATTGCCATCAGAATCAGCACGTACACGCACGATAAGTTTTTCTAACGATGATAGTTTTTGCCCTTGCATCATCGCGTTACCGTCATCTAGCACCACTGTTCGTGGGAACGAACCAAGTGGATAGCGAGCGGCTGCAACCGGCATTGGTGAACCATCAGCTCGATGAACTGAGACAATTAATACCGCGTTAGGATCAAGTTGTGCTTCAGGTGCGACATTAATCGTTACTGCCACGCTTTTATCCGGAGAAACCACTTCACCCATTTGTTTGCGTGCATGGTCGATACTGCGTGAAAGGCTTTCGTATCGGCTATCGTCAGGACCGATCATCTGCTGCATAATGCCCCAGTATTTAATTGCTGCGGGGTAATCTTTACGTTCAAATGCATCAAATGCGAGCAATGAGAACACGCGTAAATCCACGTAATCTTGTTGCATGAGCTTACCAAGTAAAGAACGAGCCGTTGCTTGGTCCATCTCGTCTTGAGAAAGCATTAACGCCTGAGCGTAACCTAACATAACGTCAGGATCTTTTGGCTCAAGAGCATACGACTTTTTCATAGAATCGATGGCTGTCGTCACATCGCGGTTCGCTAATGCAATACGACCGAGTAGCAACCAACCGGTTGAATCTTCTGGCTGATAATGCAGGCGCGTGCGCAGTGCTAACGTTAAATCAGCCATTTCATCATCGCTCAGAGGTTCAGAAGACGACGACATCAGCTTCTTAGAAAGCTCTGGCAAGTTAGACGTAACCTCTTGCCATTTCACAACATCTTGAGATGCGCCAAACTTGTAATAAAGCCCGTAACTTAACGCAACCGTAAGAATCACAGAAGGAATAAGCACTGCCATCGGCGAGACTTTGGTTTCCTGACTCATTTTCTGTGCAGGAATATCATCCAAAAGTGACTGCTTAAGATCAGAAATCAGATCTTCTTGTCTCTCGACAAGACCTTCTTCTGTTTCTTCTTGAAGCTCAGAAAGACGATCTTTATAAAAAGCTTTGTTCAACTCATCACGTAAGATGTCGTCGTTGTTTGCTTTCTGCTTCAGAAGAGGCAGCGCAACTAACGCACAAGCAATCAACGTAAGAATAACGGTGGAAATCCAAAATAGAGTCATTACTTATTATCTCCGTTATTCTCTTCTTCAAGCAGCGCTTTTAAACGCGCTTCTTTTTGCTCGTCCCATTTCTCGTCGTTGTTTGCTGTGACTTTTGCTTTTGACTTTCGGCTACGAAGCACGATCAAACCAAAACCGCCCAAAACCACCGCCAGTGGACCAAGCCATAAAATCGCCGTCGACATAGTGAACGGCGGATTGTAAGTCACGAAGTTGCCGTAGCGCGCGATCATGTAATCGACGATCTCTTCTTTTGACTTGCCCTCTTTCGTCATTTCGTAGACCTTGTGGCGCAAGTCTTGAGCAAGTTCGGCATTCGAATCAGAGATGGTGTTGTTCTGACATTTAGGGCAGCGCAATGTGTGTCCTAGCTCTTTGAACTGTTGCTCCTGCTCTAAGTTGTCAAACTCATACACTTCAATTGCAGCATGTGCCGCCAACGAGAATGTTAGGGCTGCAAACACTGCTAAAATCACTTTTCTCATTGCTTCGCCTCCTCAACCAGCTGGTTGTACATTGGTGCTAACGTGTCAGCCCAATTTCGAGGGTTAACATCACCTACATGACGGTAACGAATGACACCATTCGCATCGATAATGAAGGTTTCCGGTGCGCCGTACACACCAAGATCCAGACCCAACATACCGCTGCCATCGAACAGACTAATTAGGTATGGGTTACCTAAATCGTTCAACCAACCGATCGCTTTGTTTCGATCATCTTTGTAGTTCATACCGATGATCTTCACGCCTTTACCAGCAAGTTCGTTGAGATATTTATGCTCTGCGTAGCAAGTAGGACACCATGTAGCCCACACATTTAACAGCAGAGGCTCACCTTTAAAAATCGACTGATCGTACTGTTTACCCGGTTCGGCCAAGTCTTCTAAGTGAAACTTAGGAACAGGTTTGCCAACTAAAACAGATTCCAGCTTTGTTGGGTCGTCACCATCTTGGTTACGAACCAACTGTGTTGCGAAGATCCCCGCCAGAACTAAGAAAGCAACCAACGGGATAAACAAGATTTTCTTATTCATTTTATGCTACCTGCTCGTTTGACTTTGCGTTCTTTTTCGATGACTTACGGAAGCGGTAACGCTTATCAGAAATCGCTAGTGCGCCGCCTAATGCCATGATCAAAGAGCCAGCCCAGATCCAACGTACGAACGGTTTGTAGTAAATGCGCACCGCCCAAGAACGGTTATCTTCCAAACGCTCCCCCATCGCGATGTAAAGGTCGCGAGTGATACCACGATCAATGGCCGCTTCTGTCATCATCGACTTCGCGGTGCGGTAGAAACGCTTCTCGGCATGAAGTGTATTGATGTACTTACCATCGTGTGTGATTTCGAAATCAGCGATGTAACCATCGTAGTTCGGACCGTCTTTATCACGAAGACCCGAGAAGTAGAAATCATAACCTTCGATTTGGAAGTGTTCACCTGGTGCTAAACGCACATCACGCTCAATGCTGTAGTTTTGTACCATAGCGATACCAATGATCGTCACGGCAAGACCGATATGACCAAACATCATCGCCCAGTGGCTACGTTGAAGCTTACGAACACCTTCAGCAAAACTGTGACGGTGCGTCGCACGCTCATGCAATTCGAACGCATGCATTGCCACGATCCAAATCGACATAACCCAGCCGATGTACGCCATCACTGAGAAGAAATCAGCAAATAGGAATACACAAACCGCCGCCAACGCCAGAGACACAGTGCCCGACACAAGCATAGGCTTCACAATCGAAGATAACTGGTCACGCTTCCAACGGATAAGAGGACCGATACCTAGCAAGAAGGCAAACGGCATCATGAGCCATGCAAATAGCATATCGAAGAATGGGGCACCGATAGAAACCGAGCCCAAACCAAGCTGCTTGTGAACCAATGGCAACAACGTACCAACTAAGACAACCACAAGTGCAGCAATCAGCAAGACGTTATTGGCAAGAAGCGCGTTTTCGCGTGACACTAAATCAAAGTTACCACGAACACGTACCGCCGCACCTTTCACCGCGAATAGCAGTAAAGAACCACCGATAACGAAGACAAGGAAACCAAGGATAAACATACCGCGAGAAGGATCGGACGCAAACGCGTGTACCGACACCAAAATGCCCGAACGAACTAAGAAAGTACCTAACAAACTCAACGAGAATGCAGAGATCGCTAGCAATACTGTCCAAGCTTTAAATGTACCGCGTTTTTCCGTTACTGCTAGCGAGTGCATAAGTGCAGTACCTGCTAGCCAAGGCATAAAGGATGCGTTTTCTACTGGATCCCAGAACCACCAGCCGCCCCAGCCAAGTTCGTAATAAGCCCACCAAGAACCTAGTGCGATACCCAAAGTTAGGAATACCCAAGCCGCCGTTGTCCAAGGACGAGACCAGCGCGCCCATGCTGTATCAAGACGACCTGTCATTAGAGAAGCAATCGCGAACGAAAACGCAACAGAGAAACCGACGTAACCCATGTACAGCATTGGTGGATGCACAATCAGCCCTGGGTCTTGCAGAAGCGGGTTCAAATCTCGACCATCAACAGGGAAGAACGGTAACGTACGTAGGAATGGGTTTGACGTTAAGATAATAAACAGTAGGAAACCTACTGAGATCATACCCATTACGGCAAGTACACGTGCAACCGACTCTTGTGGCATACCGCGGCTGAATGTAGCAACCGCGACGGTCCAACCTGCTTGGATAAGCACCCAAAGCAATAGGGAACCTTCGTGTGCACCCCATACCGCTGTCAAACGGTAGTACCAAGGCAGTTGGCTGTTTGAGTTACTTGCTATGTATTGCAGAGTGAAATCGTTAGTATAAAAACCCCAACACAAAATCACGAACGAGAAAAACAGCATAATGAACATCGACCAAGACAGCGGTCGAGCGGTATTCATCAGCATCGTATTATTGTTTGATGCGCCCCATAGCGGCAGTACAGAAAGCAGTACCGCCATCGCTAAAGATAAAATGAGGGCAAAATGGCCGATTTCAGCAATCATTCGCCGCTTCCTTGTTTTTGTTCACTGCTGTATTGCAATGGTTCATGCGTTTTCTTCATGGCTTCTGCAATTTCAGGTGGCATGTATTCTTCGTCGTGTTTAGCGAGAACTTCAAACGCTTCAACTGTCGTTGCGTCTTTTAGAACACCTTGCGCAACGATGCCCTGCCCTTCACGGAACAAATCAGGAAGAATACCTTCGTAAGTGATCGTTACTTTTGGACCCACATCATGCAGATCAAAGCTCACTTTAAGAGAGTTAGGATCACGACGAACCGAGCCTACAACCACCATACCACCAATACGAAGACGCTGACCAACCTCAGGTTTAGTACCATCTGGCTTACCGTTGACCAGTTCAGTCGGCGTGTAGAAAAGGTCCATATTTTGGTTAAGCGCATATAACATCAAACCGATGGTGGCACTGATACCGATAAAGATCGCCAGAACAATACCTAGCCTCTTTTTACGTCTCGGGTTCATAAGGTGTTCTCCATATTCTTCGCTGCGTCAATACGCGCTTGACGGTCAATTTTCGCTTTCACTTCTTTCATTAATGCATCACCGCGACGTAGACTGGTGATTAGAAGGATAAGCATTGATAAAAAAGTAATGCCGAACGCGCTCCATACGTATGACGCATAGCCACCCATGGCAAAAAAGTCGCTCAGAGATTCAAAGTGCATCGTTAATTACCTCACTGAGTTTTGTCTGTTGCGAGATCGCGAACCCAAGGGCGATGACTTTCTTTACTGATGATTTCGTTACGGAAACGCACCATAGTCACAGCACCAAAGAAGAACGCAAAACCAAAGATGTTCAGCAACAGTGGCCAAAGCATGTCGGATGAAATTGAAGGTTGTTCGAATTTCGTAATTGTTGCGCCTTGGTGAAGCGTGTTCCACCACTCAACAGAGAAGTGGATGATTGGCAGGTTCACTACGCCAACAATCGCCAAAATACCTGCAGCTTTTGCAGCCGTTTTTTGGTCATCAAACGCGTGGTAAAGTGCTATCACACCAAGGTAAAGGAATAGAAGAATAAGTTCAGAAGTAAGACGAGCATCCCATACCCACCAAGTGCCCCACATCGGTTTGCCCCAAACGGCACCGGTCAGAAGAGCAATAAAGGTGAATACTGCGCCGATCGGTGCCATCGCAAGAGCGGCCATATCTGATAAGCGAACTTGCCAAACCAAACCGATAAAGGCAGCAATCGCCATCGACATGTACACGCCCATAGACCAAATAGCAGATGGAACATGAATATAAATAATTCGGAAACTGTCACCTTGTTGGTAATCAGAAGGCGCAAACGCCAGTCCCCAAACGGTACCTACCGCTAGGCATACGAGGGCCAATACAGAAAACCAAGGTAAGAACTTACCACTCAAACGGTAAGCTGCTTCTGGCTTGGCATAAGGATGTAGCCATTTCCACATGTTTAGTTCTCACTCTTACTTCAGGGACACTGTCTAAGGGGTCGAGACCGTAGCAGTGCTTTAATAATAATTCTTTGATCAAGCGTCGTGTTAATGACACTTTATTGAGTTAGTTAACACTAACTCGCAACGCGGCACTGATTGCAAATGGCGTGAGAGTTATCGCACCCATTAACATTGCACCTAAAATCGCCAATTGACCGTTATACGCCATACCTAACGCAGCAGCATCAATCGCCGATGTTGCGAAAATCAGAATTGGGATATAGAGCGGAAGAATAAGCAAACTCAAAAGAACGCCGCCCTTTTGTAACCCAACTGTCAGCGCCACACCAATAGCACCGATAAAACTCAGTGTCGGGGTGCCAATCATTAACGTGAGCACCACAGACAACCAAGTGTTGAAATCCAGAGAAAGTAATACTGCCAATAGCGGGCTGATCAAAATCAGCGGTAATCCCGTTAGCACCCAATGAGCTATGACCTTAGATATAACCACAAGTTGCAAGGGAATTGGCATGAGCATCATTTGCTCTAACGCACCATCTTGAAAATCATCACGAAATAGACGTTCTAATGATAATAATGCCGATAGCAATGCGGCAACCCAAACAATGCCCGCTGCAATACGTGCTAACAAATTAGGTTCAGGCCCAATACTCAATGGAAACAAAGTAATAACAATAATAAAGAACCAAAGCGGGTTCAAAATGTCGGCTTGGCGACGAAATGCAATCAAGAGTTCGCGGCGAATAATAGTTGTCATGGCCGAAATCATATCAATCACCCAATTTTATTTTTCTAAGTTTAGGGCTGTCAGCAAACATATCTTGGTGCGTCGTTAACATCACAATGCCACCGTTATCGGCATGCTGAGCAAACAGAGCTTCAAGCACTTTGACACCTTGTTTGTCGATTGCTGTTAGTGGTTCATCCAAAATCCACAAAATCTGCTTACTTAGCCAAAGTCTAGCCAAAGCAACGCGACGCTGCTGACCCGCAGAAAGTTGTGCTACAGGCACATCTTCTCGCCCCGCAAGCCCCACTTGGGTTAAAGCAGTAAAGATTTCTTCATCGGAAGTGCTGTTATTTTGAATAGATTGGTAAAAACGTAAGTTTTCAAATGCGGTGAGTTCGCGCTTTACGCCAGTTTGATGGCCAAGAAATAGCAAGTCTTGGTGGAAGACATCACGAGATTTTTCAACCTCTTCACTTTTCCACTTGATCATTCCTTCTTCTCTATCGCCTAACCCTGTAATAATGCGCAGTAGCGTCGTTTTACCTGTGCCATTACGCCCTTCGATCTGGACTAACTCACCAGGCTTAATTTCAAATTTCAGGTTTTCAAACAGGACCCTTTCATCACGGATCGCAGTCAGGTTAGACACTTCTAACATAGGGCTTCAACTTCATAAGGAACGAAGGGCTATATTAACACAGCTTACTTGTGACAAAACAGGATAAGAAAGCAGGGATGTATGTAAGTTCATGTATTTTTGTTAACTTACTGTCACATTTTGATAAAATTAACCATAAGTGGCTATAAGTTTTTATTTTAGATATAAAAAAAGAAGCCGAAGCTTCTTTTTATTCTCTTTATCGTCGACGCCCACGTGGTGGGTAATTCGAATCATCGGAAGGTTGACTGCTTAATGGCGGGATCTTCTCTTTTCCAGCCAGTTTTTTCTGCAAAGAGAGCATCAACTCTGCTTCTGCTTTTGGCAGTTCACACTCTTCGATTAGCTCGTTGATATCAGCCCCTAACTGCACCATTTTGGTTGCTCTACTGTATAAGCGACCATCAGTATCAGCGTGTTCTAGTTCGCGAATTCGCTCATTAAGATGTTGGATGATATCTTGCTGCTCAGTTACTTTTTGGCCAAGGCCAACTACAACCGAACGTACCTCTAGTAGCTGTTTGTTCAGCTTCTGCACTTCTTTATCCGCGTGTCGTGCCTGCGCTCGCTGTTGGTCCATTTGCTTTTGCAAACCAGCACGAATGCGCAGCTGCAACACAACCAACACCAATACAATAAACGCAACGCCACCCGCGAGGAATGGTACAGATAAAAAAGTCTCTTCAGCCATCATCATTCAGCCAATTATAGGTGAGCCATCTCGTCCCATTCGTCGTCAGTTAGCAGCTTGTTCAAATCAACAAGGATCAGAAGCTTACCGTCACGGTTGCTTACACCTTGGATGAATTTCGCGCTTTCGTCTGTACCTACAGAAGGCGTAGTGTCGATCTCAGAAGAACGTAGGTAAACCACCTCAGCAACGCTATCTACCAAGATACCGATAACTTGACGCTCTGATTCGATCACGATGATACGTGTGTTATCAGTTACTTCGCCTTCCATCAAACCGAAGCGTGAACGTGTATCGATAACCGTTACAACGTTACCACGTAGGTTGATGATACCTAGTACGTAATCTGGCGCACCTGGAACTGGAGCAATTTCAGTGTAACGAAGAACTTCACGAACTTGCATTACATTGATGCCGTACGTTTCTTCTTCTAGTTGGAACGTCACCCACTGAAGAACTTCGTCATTCGATGTATCTTTCTTCACTTCTACTTCAAAAGCTTGAGACATAGTTAATCCTCGTTAATGTCGTTCCCGACTTAAATCTAATTCAGTGATTTTACATCTAAACCGGCGTTTAGCATGTCTATAAGTGCTTGGACATGAATTAAAGCACACATTTTTTCTTTCACCATGCCCGCTAGCCAAGGGCGTTTACCCGCTTGTTCTCGCCAACGAACATTGTCGCCATTTAGGGTTTCAGTACCCAATAGTTGGTTACTGGCCAAACCCCACATGCTTTCACCAAGCATGACAACGTATTGGTAGTTATCTTTGTATTCATCCCCACGGAGTTTGTCTGCCATCACCCACTTTGCAGTGTCGACGACATCAAACTGCTGTTCGCGGTTCGTCTGTAAACCTAAGTACCAGGCTGGTCGACCAATAAGGTGGTTGAGCTCGGTAATGCGATGAATGCCACCCAATTCATCGAGCGGTACGGCAAATGTCACTTCGTTGACATCAAAGTAAAGCACTTGAAAATCTTCACTTCTTTGCGTGCCTTCCCACGTATTGGGGATCGCGGGGCTCGCCTCGGTTTCCAGTTGCGTTTCGGTTTGCTGTTCTATCGCGATGTCTTGTTCTATCTCAGGAACAACTTCTACCGCTTCGACTTGAGCTACCTCAGTTTGAATTACTTCAGAAACAGGCTCTTCTATCACCCATTCTTGAATTTCTTCAACCACTTCTATTGGTGACTCAACAGCTACTTCAACGTCTGGTTGTATCGACTTTGCGTGAATCGCAATGTCGATGGTGTTCTGTTCCAAAATGTCGTCTATGTCTAACTCATCTACGACATTGGTCGATTCGAGTTGACTCAATAACCTTTGAACGTCTTCTAAATTCGGCGCTTCCAGTTGCGGTGCGTAGTTTTCGCGAAACTGGTAAGAGTCTGACTCTGCGTATTGCATCTGGAGCTCTGGCTCTGGCTCTGGC
>NZ_MQVK01000001.1:0-167251 GCF_002002385.1 Vibrio sp. SALL6 | reverse complement strand
ATTTGTTCGCTTCCTCAAGGTTTGACCAATATTGACGCGCCGCTTCAAGAAGATGGTAAGTGCCCATGACGTTGGTCTCAATAAAAGCAGCAGGACCATCAATAGAGCGATCGACATGCGACTCAGCCGCTAAATGCATCACCATATCGGGTTGATGTTCTGAAAAAACGCGGTCTAGTTCAGTTCGGTCACAGATATCCACTTGCTCGAAGTAGTAACGGTCACTGCCCGCGACATCCACTAACGACTCCAAGTTCCCTGCGTAGGTGAGCTTGTCTAAATTCACGACGCTATCTTGGGTGTCACGAATAATGTGTCGAACGACAGCTGAGCCGATGAAGCCTGCCCCGCCTGTTACTAGTATTTTCATTGCAAATGTTACCTACTTTAATGGGTACTTTTAGTGGGTGTACCGAAATGCGCTATTGGATTGTCTCACGAATAACTGACAAAAAGCTCACTTTACGTATTTTCAGTATAACTTTTTTGTACATGATCAAAATCGGACGCTTGCCAAATGATTTGGCGTTTGAGCAGTTCTTTTTTGAATGAGCGAAGAAGCCTTTCTAGGTTTTGCTTTTTCCAGTCGCCGTGCTCTTGTTTGCGGCACTTATCAAAATCAATAATCCACACTTTATCTTTGTCATCGATCAAGATGTTATGGATATTCAGGTCTGTGTGATTAACGCCAGCGTTGTGCATTTTGGCAATTTCTTGCCCTATTTTTTGATACATTCCTTCCGGTAACGGTTTTTCCTGCAAGATACTGACCAAGTCTCTTGCGTTAGGAATGCGCTCACTCAATAAATCGGCCTGATATGTCAATCCAGATTTCACAGCTCTCGCAGCAATTGGCCTTGGCACATGAACACCTGCATTAATCAGTGTAAGTAATAGTTGGAACTCTTGCGCACAACGCGTTTGCTCCCAACCTGAAAACAAATAATTGTCTTTAACTAACTTACCAAATAAGCCGCCACGTCGATAATGACGCAGAGCAGCTTGCATCGTATCAAGCTGAACAAACCAAGTCGTGCCACGCCCTGACGCACTGCCAGTTACTTTGTTGGTGGATTGCCAATACTCGGCATCAAAAATAGGCTGACTAGGATCTTCAATAAGCTCCTCATCAAACCAAATGACTTGGTTGCTATCTCGATACTGCTGAATCATGTTGTAACCTCTAGCCTAGGTAGCGACTGGCCAATATGTATAGCCAACTAAAAGCTGCGAACGCTAACGCAACCATAACGGCTGCCGATCCTATATCTTTAGCGCGACCACTTAATTCATGACGTTCAACACCAATGCGATCCACCACTGCTTCTATCGCGGAGTTAATCAGTTCGACAATCAGAACTAATACCACAACACCAATCAATAAGATGCGCTCTATCATCCCGACATCAACCACGCACGCCAAAATAACAGCAATGCTTAGCAAAGCGAGCTCTTGTCGAACAGCAGCTTCATGTTTAAAAGCGGCTTTTAATCCCTGTATAGAATAACCTGTCGCTTTGATAATGCGCTTTACCCCAGTATTGCCTGGCTTTCCAGATTCTTGCGATTGATGCGGTGTTGTCTTTGACATTGCAGAACACTTATCGGTACTTCGTTATATTGGAGCCGTGTATTTTACATTTATTCGGGATGTCTGCATAATTTACCTGCCTCTATTCATCTAGTCAGACAATAATTATGTTCACTTCTGCCCCATCGTCATTATGCATCTTGCGTTTATCCGCTATTGGAGATGTGTGTAATACCATCGCTACTGTGCAAGCAATCCAGAAACAGTGGCCAACCACGCAAATAACTTGGATTACTGGCAAGTTGGAAGCTCAGTTGCTAGCGGCGATTGAGGGGATCGAAGTCATTGTATTCGATAAAAAAGCTGGTTTAGATGGCTATAAAGCCTTGTGGAAACAGTTAAAGGGCCGAGAATTTGATGCTCTGTTACATATGCAATATGCGATTCGAGCGAGCGTCGCGACTTTGGGCATTAAGGCAAAATACAAACTTGGTTTTTCATCTGACAGAAGCCAAGATTTTCAAACACTATTCACTAATGTCAAAGTTCCCTCACCACAATCTCTGCACGTGGCGGATGGTTTGATGGCTTTTGCTCATAAAATTGGCATCCTTAACACGGAGTTAGACTGGGCACTTTCCTACTCCACACAAGACCAAGAGTGGGCAGAGAGTCATGTTTCTTGCGACAAACCCAACCTACTGATTGTGCCAGGAGCCAGTAAAGCATATAAAAACTGGAATGCTGAAGGGTACATAGACGTCATCCACCATGCGAGAGCACAAGGTTGGAATGTAATTCTGGCTGGCAGCCCAGCTCAAGTCGAACTGGATTTGGCAGATGCCATTCAATCTCGACTGGAAGAGCCATGTCTAAATTTAGTTGGGCAAAGCTCAATCCTGCAAATGCTGGCTCTGATTGACAAAGTAGACATGGTCATCGCGCCTGATACCGGGCCAGCTCACATGGCAAGCGCCATGAACACACCGATCATTGGTTTATACGCCCACCATAATCCGGTTCGAGTGGGCCCATATCGCTATCTACAGTATGCCGTCTCAGTTTATGAGGAAGTCATCTTGGCTGAAACAGGAAAAACCAGCCAACAACTAAGCTGGAGAACTCGTGCGAAAGATGAAAAAGCAATGAATCGCATCACAAGCAAGCAAGTGATTACAATGTTCAATCAAGTCGTTGAAGATTTGTACCCGCAATACCAGTAAACTCCCTGTATAGATTTGTTAAGAAGGAAGTCAATTTGTCCAAGCCAACTTTAGCCGTTGCCTTAATCGTCAAAAATGAAGAGAAGCATTTAAAAGCTTGTCTAGACACCGTAAAAGGTTGGGTTGATGAGATTGTCATCCTCGACTCGGGCAGTACCGACCGCACTGAAGAAATTGCCCGACAATACACTGATAAGTTCTATACCAACTTAGACTGGCCGGGGTTTGGAAAACAACGCCAACTTGCGCAGCAATATGTTACGGCCGACTACGTATTGTGGTTAGATGCCGATGAACAGGTTACTCCTGAGCTAAAAGCAAGCATTTTACAGGCTGTTTCAGCAGATAAGCCGAACGTTTTGTATAAACTAAATCGACTTAGCTCAGCATTCGGAAAGTTCATCTACCATTCTGGCTGGTCTCCAGATTGGATTGTTCGCTTGTATCGCACTGAATATACGCACTACAACGATTCACTCGTGCATGAAAAAGTCGATGAGAAAAGCTATCAGACTGAAAAGTTAGATGGTCGATTGCATCACTATACTTACGAGCATCTTCATCATTACATCAATAAAACCACTGGTTACCTCAAGGCCTGGACGGATGAGCGTGAAGGTAAAAAGAAATCCGGCTTAACCACTGCAATTGTTCATGCTCTTGCCAGTTTTTTAAAAATGTACATCCTCAAGAGAGGCTTTCTTGATGGTAAACATGGCTTTATTCTGGCGTGGCTTAGCATGCACTCTACCTTTGTGAAATACATTGATCTTTACTTACGTGAACAGGCAAAGAAATCATGAAAACGACTTTAATAATCACCACTTATAACTGGAAAGAAGCATTAAAAGCGGTGTTAGAAAGCGTGAAACGTCAAACCGTTTTGCCTGACGAAGTGATTGTGGCAGATGATGGTTCTCGAGAAGACACCAAAGCAACGGTTGACCAAATGCGCGAAGGTTTTCCGGTTCCACTGATTCATAGTTGGCACGAGGATAATGGCTTCCAGCTTTCCATGAGCCGTAACCGTGCAATCGCTAAAGCATCAGGTGACTACCTGATCATGATCGATGGCGATATGGTGTTGTCGCAAACTTTTATCGAATCCCACAAACGCGTGGCAAAACCAAATTGGTTTGTTCAAGGCGGTCGAGTTCTGACGGACGAAACGTGTAGTCGTGACATTATGGAAAACGGATTGGTTCCTTCGGTGTTTAGCAAAGGGATCCGCAACCGCAAGAACTGCATCACAAACTCACTGCTATCGAACTGGTTCTCATACGAACGCAACAACGATAAAGCAACTCGCGGCTGTAACATGGCGTTTTGGCGACAAGATGTCATCGAGGTGAATGGCTTCAACCAAGATTTTGTTGGATGGGGGCGCGAAGACAGCGAGTTTGTTCATCGCATGTTGAATGCGGGTAAGTCACGTCTTTACCTAAAATTCGCAGGTGTAGGCTACCACTTGTACCACGTAGAAAACTCGCGCGCGTCATTGAGCCAAAACGATGAAATCTTAGAGAACACCATTAAAAACAAGCTTAAACGTTGTGAGAATGGTGTCGACCAATTTCTAGAAGCTTAAAAACTTTGGAAGCTTACAAGAATAAAAAAAGGGGCGTTTCGCCCCTTTTTTATTGTTGATGAGATAAGGTGAAGTACTTATCGGCAACCATCAATGAGATCAAACGCTCTTTACGTTTATCTTTGAACTGCTCAACCCATTGGTGCGCATTCTCAATGATCGCTAATGCTTCTTGCTCATTCGCTAGGTAATAGTCCATCTTTTCAGGCAAATCTGAATAATCATCCTGCACTTCTACATAGTGGATGCCAGCTTCTAGCTTACCTTCCATAAACCACGTTTCGTACTTAGGTTTCGACATAATAACCAATGAGTTAGAAGACATTGCCCACTTCAGGTTGGTTGCGACATCATTACCTTCAATACACAGCAAGAACTTGTATTGAAGTTGCTCCTCAATGCTCATAAAGCCTTTTTCCCAAGGCTGTCCTTCTTGCGGTCGAGTCTGGCCAATATTGCACTGCGGATGATCGTAGAAAGCATGAATTACCGTTTGACGGTGAGGCTGAAAGCCGACACCTCGCCACGCTACCATGTCTTTCTTATCGTGGTAGCTCATTTCGTCATCGACAAATTTAAAATGACGGATTTGATTCAGCTTTAAAACGACAGAATTCTGATTGTCGCCGTGAATAGGGCGACTTTTAATAAAGCTCGGAACATTGGGAATATGCGTCACATCGCCATTGATGTAGTTGAATTTAAACTCAGACGGGAAATAGCGTATGACTTGGCGCGTATCGAAAAAATAAGTCCAACCTTTTGTTTTTTTGAATTCGCCAATTTTAGCATAACTCTGTTCTCGGCTATCGACCGTAAATGATTGCCCACACTTGTTGTAGTAATTTACTCGCTCAAGACAGTACTGCTTCTCCGCTTCAGTCAGAGTAGAAAGTAAACGCTTTGCCTGTGCTCGATATACAAAACGAGGAACCAGCATCGAAAGTGCGTTTGAGAAATAATAAGGAAACTTACTGTCTTTCATTTACTTTCTTCTCAATAGCGTTAGCAACGGCCGCGGGAACGAACTGCTCAATACTGCCGCCATGGATAGCAACTTCACGCACGATGGTCGAAGATAAAAAGGCAAACTCTTCTTCTGGAGTCAGAAATACACTCTCAATCCCAGGTAGTAGTTTTCGATACATGTTAGTCAAACCAAACTCATACTCAAAGTCGACTGTCGTTCTTAACCCGCGAATCAGCACTTTGGCTTGTTCTTGGCGAGCAAAATCCACTAACAATCCAGAAAACCCTTTTACTGTCACGCCAGGTAAATGTGCCACTACCTCTTCCATCAAAGCGACGCGCTCTTCCAATGTGAACATAGTGTTCTTTGAAGGGCTTGCAGCTACTCCAATAACGACTTCATCAAACATTTCATGAGTGCGCTCGATAAGATTTAAGTGACCATTGGTCACTGGATCAAATGTACCTGGGTAAATGACTTTCATAGGATGTACTGATCTATTCAAAATTGTATGAATTATTGAAGGAAAGGTCGGCGATTACAACTGCTTGATGGCAATACACCGTACGCGATCGTATTTCTATTGCTGACACTCATTACAGAAGAAGGTATTACGTTGGCCAATTTTTAGCTCTTGAAGCGGCTCTCCACATTTTGGGCAAGGCTCACCCGCTTTTCCATACACTAAAAGTTCTTGAGCAAAATAACCCGGCTTGCCATCGGCTTGAGCGAAGTCTTTTAAAGTCGTACCACCTTGGTTAATGGCAATTTTTAGCGTGGCTTTGATGTTTTCCACTAACAGCACCCACTCTTGGGGTGTCACTTGACCTGCTTGTCGGGTTGGGAGAATACGAGATTTAAACAGAGATTCATTGGCGTAAATATTCCCCACACCGACCACGACCTTGTTGTCCATGATGAACTGCTTTACCGCGACACGCTTACCTTGTGCTTTATCAGCAATGTACTCGCTATTAAACGCATCAGTTAGAGGTTCTGGTCCCATATGCTCAAGTACCGCATGGGACTCACCAGGAGCGCACCATAGCCAAGCACCAAAGCGTCGAGGGTCGTTATAACGCAGCACTTTACCATTTGTAAGTTTGAGATCGACATGATCGTGCTTAGCCGCAGGAAAATCAGCATCCAACACACGTAACGAGCCTGACATTCCAAGGTGCACAATGGCAGTCCCTGCATCCGTTTCTATGAGCAAATACTTTGCGCGACGATGAATGGCTCGAATCACTTGCCCTTCAAGCAATTTCAGCTCTTGCGGGATATCCCAGCGCAGTTTGGGTGTGCGAAAAACAAATGCCTTAATCGTTTGTCCAACCATATGTGGACTAATACCCATCCGGCTTACTTCAACTTCTGGTAATTCAGGCATTTAATTCTCCTTAAAACACTCAAAGCCTTACTGAAAGGCAGTTAGCATAATCGAAAAGTACAAGCGTAAACACTGCTTACCTACGAGGTTATTGACCACCTCTCACTTAGGCATGATGTAATTGCTATCAACAGAAATCGCGATCCACTTGTCTTGCCAATTCTTGAACAACCAAAAATCATGAAGACGATAAAGAGTAATTCGCTGCGGTTCTTCGACGCCTTGATACCAGACTTCGATGGTTTCTGGTGTGCCTAACTTATCTTTAAGAGTGTCGTATTGCTGCGCAGATAACTCCGTACCTTCGAGCGCTTGCCAGCGAGCAATAAGTTCAGATAGAGGGAGAGGAACATCTGCATTCGCATGCCATCGCCCATCGCGAAACTCCAATTCAAGACTATTGGAATAAATAGCGCTAACCGAATGATCAGTTCGAAGTAAATGCGGATAAGGATCAACGTTCTCTGACAACAAGTACGTTTTGATCCACATCGGTGCATTTAAGATCACGATAAACGCAATAATGCCCAATATTAGAATATTGTTCCAACGGCGACGGCGAGTCGGACTAATACGCATAACGGTTCCTACTATCTTAGTTCTAGTGACAAACTAACAAAGGTTACAGGAATTGACTAGAGCATCAGCATGTAAACATGGTGAAGGTGGATTTGAAGGAATAGTGAGGATTTCAGATAATAAAAAACCCAACTCGAAAGTTGGGTTTTTCAAATCGTCAAAGAGACAAAACCAATTATTTGATTTTAGCTTCTTTGTACATAACGTGCTGGCGTACAACTGGATCAAATTTCTTGATCTCAAATTTGCCTGGCATGTTACGCTTGTTCTTATCAGTTGTGTAGAAGTGGCCTGTACCTGCTGAAGATACTAGACGGATTTTCTCACGAACGCCTTTCTTTGCCATTGCCTATTTCCTCTTAAACGTTTTCGCCACGTGCACGGATATCAGCAAGAACAGTATCGATACCTTTCTTGTCGATGATGCGCATACCTTTTGCAGTAAGGCGTAGTTTAACAAAACGTTTTTCGCTCTCTACCCAGAAACGATGAGTTTGTAGGTTCGGCAGAAAACGACGCTTAGTAGCATTTCGTGCGTGTGAACGGTTGTTACCCGTTACTGGACGCTTACCAGTTACTTGGCATACTCGTGACATGAATGTCTTCTCCAAAATCGTTTCAGCTCGATATCAACCTTGGTGGCCGAACCTCTCTATCTCTCGAAAAGAAGTTAGAGGTTAAGAACCGCTATGGAAAATCCATACAAGGCTATCAAAGGTCGCGCATTATACTAACTTGATATGCATTGCTCAAGACCCGAACAGATCCTTTTTACAGGTTTTCGTGATCTTTTTTTAGACAGCAGGTTTTTTCTAGCAGTCCAAGCTGAATTCAGTTAAAAATTTAGTGGCGAGGATGATAGCAGATTTTTAGCAACTAACAACCTAAAAAACGCACAGTTATATCCATCCTCTTTCAGCAAAAGAGACACTTTCCCCATCGCCAATAACGAAATGGTCCAAAATGCGAATATCCACCAGCGCCAACGCATCAATTAATCGCCTTGTAATCCTGCGGTCTGCCTGGCTTGGCTCGGCGACACCGGACGGGTGGTTATGCGCCAAAATCAAAGCAGCCGCGTTGTGGTGCAGGGCTCTTTTTACTACTTCTCTAGGGTAAACTGATGCGGCATCCAAGGTTCCTTCGAATAAAATCTCATCTTTTATTACTCGGTGTTGGTTATCGAGGAAAAGAATGTAAAAAGCCTCTCTTTGGCGGTCTCTTAATATAGAGGAAAGATATAATTTAGTTTGCTCAGGGCTGGTTAAGGCGTCGCCACGCTTGAGGGTTTCCGCCAAATATCGCTGAGTCATTTCTAACACCGCTTGCAATTGCACATATTTGGCCTGCCCTAACCCTTTATGCTGACAAAACTCTTGTTCTGAAGCAGAGAACAGCTGCCTAAGCGAACCAAAATCTTGAATAAGGAAATCGGCCAACTCAATCACGTTCATGCCTTGCGTGCCCGTACGGAGAAATATCGCCAGTAATTCGGCATCTGTTAACGCCTGCGGCCCACGTTGCAGAAGTTTCTCTCGTGGCATCGACTCATTTGGCAAAGCTTTGAGTATCATCGGAACTCTCTTTGAAGGTAAGAATCCCTATTCCACAAAACAGAAAGCGAAAGTCGAGGGTGACTTTCGCTTTCTTCGTTCCACACTGATTTTATGTGCAATTTAATGGTTCATCAGAGTTTAAAATTGCCGACCAGATCGTGAATTTCCGTGCCGGATTGTGACAACTGAGTGCTGATCGTTTCTGCGTGTTGCAAGGTATCATTGATGTTGTTGACGATCTGTTGAATCGCCACCAAGTTCTGGTTGATGTCTTCCGCCACCGCACTTTGTTCTTCTGCCGCTGATGCGGTTTGAATTCCCATATCGCGAATTGTACCAATAGAATGGTGAACACCAGACAGAGACTGTTGAATCAGTGACGACTCTTCAGCCGTTTTCACGCCGCGTTCTTGACTGGCGGACATGGTCGTGACGGCTCGAGATACCCCACTTTGTAGCTGTTTAAGCATATCGCCAATTTCGTGAGTGCTATTTTGCGTACGGCTCGCTAGTGAACGCACTTCATCTGCCACCACTGCAAATCCACGCCCTTGCTCGCCCGCTCGCGCGGCTTCAATTGCCGCATTGAGCGCCAATAAGTTGGTCTGCTCAGCAATCTCGCCAATCACATCCAATACTTTGGTAATCTGCTCCGTTTGCTGACTCAACTCAGAGATAGCATCCGATGTGCTGTTGATCTCTGTAACCAACTCAGTAATGCCTTGAATCGCTTGTTCAACCTCTCGCTGGGCTTCGGTGACCAGATCGTTCGCATCGTCAATGGCCTGCGCAGTGGCATTTGTATTGCTCGCGACTTCTTTTGCCGTCATGCTCATCTCTGTTACGGCTGTCACCACTTTATCCGTTTCCAAACAGTGACTCTGCATTTGACCGCTCGCTGTGCGCGTTTGATCATTCAGTTCTTCAGAAACTGTTTGAACGGCAGAAGCAGAACGATGAATGTCCTGCATCAGTGGGTGAAGTTTATCCATAAATTCATTAAAGGCAGCCGCGACTTCGCCAACTTCGTCTTTACTTTCCACTTTTAGACGCGCAGTTAAGTCACCGCCACCCGCAGCAACATCTTTGAGAGAATCGGCGACGTGCTGAAGTGGTTTAATGCCTTTCGAAACAGCAATGCTGGTTAAGATGCTGGTAATAATCAGGCCAATCACCGAGATTGTCACAGCAGATAAAGTGTGTTGATTTAACTCTTGCGTGCGCAATTCACGCTGCATGGCAACTTGTTGGTCGATGTCATCAATGTAGATACCGGTACCAAGCACCCAGTCCCATTTTTGTAGATACTCAGCGTAACCCAATTTCGGCGCCTGAGCGTTGATGGTTGGTTTGTGCCAAGAGAAATACAAAAAGCCATCGCCTTTTTGCGATGCATCAATCAAGCCAGCAATCACCGCAACGCCATTTTCATCTTTAAGGTCATACAGATTTTTACCTTCCAGCGACGGTTTGATGGCATGTAAGGTATTGATACCTTGAGAATCATACGCGAAAAAGTAACCATCACTTTCAAAGCGCATCGCTTTTAAGATTTCTTTCGCCGCTTGTTTATTACTGCCATTAACGTCAGAGTCATACAGCGGCTTAATCGCCGTTACACCCATCATCATGTAGGCTTTTAGCTCTTTCTTACGCGCATCAATCAGCTCCTGTCTGTCTCGGACGAGCTCCGCCTCCAAACTCTTACTGCTGTTGATGTAATACACCACAGAGATCAATGTCGTGATCAACAACAGAGGAATTAAGGTTATCAGCAGCAATTTGTTTCGACTTTTCAACACCATGTTTGTACCACCTCTTTTTTCTTTTCAATCTTGCAAAATCAGCTCAAATTGTCTGTGAGATAGGCGGGAGTTTTTTCTCCACTTGCGCAACTAATGCTGTGGAGTTTGATGTGGATTTGATTTGCTTGGGTGCTGAAACAGTCCGTTATGCTAAACTCGCTGCCAGAAAAATTGGAGATCTCACATGCAAACACTAGCAGGAAAGAAAATTCTACTCGGCATCAGTGGCGGTATTGCCGCGTATAAATGTGCGGAGCTAACCCGTCGCCTAATAGAGAGAGGGGCACAAGTTCAAGTCGTCATGACGAAAGCTGCAAAAGAGTTTATTACTCCGTTAACCATGCAGGCCGTCTCAGGACGACCAGTATCCGATAGCTTGCTAGATCCGGCGGCTGAAGCGTCAATGGGTCACATCGAGTTAGCTAAATGGGCGGATTTAGTGCTGCTTGCTCCTGCTACGGCAGACCTCATTGCTCGTATGTCAGCTGGCATGGGCAATGATTTATTGACGACGTTAGTGTTGGCAACGGATTCGCCTGTTGCGGTATCTCCAGCAATGAATCAGCAGATGTATCGCAACATCGCGACGCAAGAGAACATTGCGACTTTAGCTCGCCGCGGTATGAACATTTGGGGTCCAGCAGCAGGTGAACAAGCCTGTGGTGATGTTGGTCCGGGTCGAATGCTTGAACCAATGCAATTGGTGCATCTGTGTGAGCAGTTTTTCCAACCTAAAGTCTTGGAAGGCAAGTCCATTCTGATCTCAGCAGGCCCAACGCGAGAAGCCATCGACCCAGTGCGTTACATTACGAACCACAGCTCCGGGAAAATGGGGTATGCACTAGCAAACGCTGCCGCGCAGTTAGGCGCAAAAGTCACGCTAGTGAGCGGCCCTGTCAACCTGAGCACACCGATGGGAGTGGAGCGCATTAACGTGTCTAGCGCACAAGAAATGTATGAGGCCGTGATGGCTCAAGCCATCAGTCACGACGCGTTCATCAGCTGCGCAGCAGTAGCGGATTATCGACCAGAGGCCATTGCGTCTCAAAAGTTGAAAAAGACGGCAGACAACGATCAGATGACCATCAAAATGGTGAAAAACCCTGATATTGTAGCGTCCGTCGCAGCACTGACTGATAAGCGCCCATTTACGGTAGGTTTTGCAGCAGAAACCAACGATGTCGAAACTTATGCCCGAGGAAAGTTGGCGAAGAAAAACCTCAATATGATCTGCGCTAACGATGTGTCAGTCGAAGGCCAAGGCTTCAATAGTAATGACAACGCCATCACCCTATTTTGGCCTGATGGTGAGCTTGCATTAGCTCTAGAGTCAAAAGAAGCCCTGAGCTTCAAAATCCTCGAGAAAATGCGTGAATTGATGTAATTCGCACTTATTTTCTAATTAAGAACTGGCACAAATTTAGTCTAAACATGACAACTGAGGGTGTTAAATCTCCCATTCCGCCCTCAGCAGTCTAGTGTGATGCGACTTAGCATCTTATAATCCCCTCCGCTCAACTTTGTATTTTGAAAGGAAGTAACTAATGGCCGGCAGTAAAAAATCCAATCGTCGTGAAGAGATCTTGCAAGCATTAGCACAAATGCTTGAATCTGCAGAAGGCGCTTCACGCATTACTACGGCAAAATTGGCAAAACAAGTCGGCGTCTCCGAAGCCGCGTTGTACCGTCATTTCCCAAGTAAAGCTCGCATGTTTGAAGGTTTGATTGAGTTCATCGAAGAAGCCTTGATGACTCGCATCAACCGCATTTTAGATGACGAGAAAGATACACTAGAGCGTATTCGTATGGTAATGCACCTGATTCTTGCATTTTCAGAACGTAACCCTGGCTTGACACGTATTCTGTCTGGTCATGCTTTAATGTTTGAAAACGAACGTCTACGTGAACGCATCAACCAGCTGTTTGAACGTATCGAAACCCAACTACGTCAGATTCTGCGTGAGCGTAAAATTCGTGAAGGTAAATCTTTCCCTGTAGAAGAGCGTATTCTTGCTGCGCAAATTCTTGGGCAAGTTGAAGGCAGCCTGAACCGTTTTGTGCGCAGCGATTTCAAGTACCAACCTACTGCAAACTTTGACGAGTATTGGGCACTACTCAGTGCACAAATTAAGTAGAGATTATGAGTAAAGACAAATACACACAGCCCGAGTTTTCTCTTTCCCTTCTCCATCCTCGTAACTGGGGAGTTTGGCTTGGGTTTGGTCTACTGGCTATCATCGTCAATATTCTTCCTTATCGCCTATTACTGTCTTTGGGGCGCTCACTTGGCAAGCTAGGCATGCGCTATGGCAAAAAGCGCGTGCATATCGCGAAGCGCAACCTTGAACTGGCATTCCCCGAGAAAACGCCAGAAGAAGTGCAACATATCGTGGAAGAAAACTTCAAGAATACCGGGATGGCACTGATCGAAACCGGTATTACATGGTTTTGGCCTACATGGCGCTTCAAAACGCTCATTGTCGAGAAAGACATCCACGCTCTAAAAGAAAAAGGCGCGGAAGGGAAAGGCGTATTGTTGTGTTGTGTGCACGCTCTTAACTTAGAAATTACCGCGCGAGCTTTTGCTGTTTTAGGTGTTGCGGGTTACGGCGCATTTCGTCCTCACAACAACCCAGCGTACAACTTCATCCAATATTGGGGGCGCACGCACAACGGCAACAAACTGATTGATCGCAAAGATGTGAAAAAGATGATTCGTGTACTGCGCAGCGGCGAGCGTTTGTTCTACTTACCTGACCACGATTACGGCCGCAATAAATCGGTCTTCGTGCCGTTTTTTGCCATTGATGACGCTTGTACAACAACCGGCACCAGCATTTTAGCCTACACATCAAAATGCGCGATCATTCCAGGTTCTGGTTTCCGCAATGACGAAGGCAAATACGAAATCATCGCTGATAAGTGCATTGAAGCCGATTACCCACAAAAAGATGAAGTGGCTGCAGCGGCTTACATGAACAAGTACGTGGAAGAAGTGATTTTGCGAGCACCTGAGCAATGGATGTGGCTGCACAAACGCTACAAAACCATGCAAGATGAAAACGAGCCCAAAGGCATTCGCTACAAATAAATCGCAAAAGAAAAGGTATCCGATTGGATACCTTTTTTATTGAATTGAAAAAGTGGGAAATTAGATGCCGTATTCCGCGCGGTATGCTTTCACCGCTTCAAGATGCTCGGTCGCGTTACCTTTTTCTTCAAGGTAAGTGATTAAGTCACCCAAACTCACGATAGAAATCACCGCACAACCGAAGTCGCGCTCAACTTCCTGAATCGCAGAAAGTTCGCCTTTGCCTTTCTCTTGGCGGTCGATAGCCACTAATACGCCAGCCAGATCTGCACCATTCGCCTTGATGATTTCCATCGATTCACGAATCGCGGTACCCGCTGTAATCACGTCATCCACCAGCATGATACGACCTTCTAAAGCAGAACCGACTAGATTACCGCCTTCGCCGTGATTTTTTGCTTCTTTACGGTTGAAGCAGTAAGGCGTGTCGATATCGTGGTGATCCGCAAGTGCAACCGCCGTAGTTGTCGCGATTGGAATCCCTTTGTACGCAGGGCCGAATAGAACATCAAATTCGATACCAGAATCCGCAAGTGCTGCCGCGTAGAAACGACCAAGACGCGCTAGGTCACGGCCTGTATTGAAAAGACCAGCGTTAAAGAAGTACGGGCTTTTACGGCCAGATTTCAAAGTAAACTCACCAAACTTAAGAACTTCTTTCTCAAGTGCAAACTCAATAAATTCACGCTGGTATGCTTTCATTATTTTCTCTCTATTTCCTTGGTTTCTTTTATCTCTTCTCGGCAATCATTCAATTCTCTATTCCCGAGATAAAAAAATAGCCCCCATAATGGGAGCTATCTAAATCAATTGGCTAACGCCGCCTTCTGCGCCGCGACGATTTCCGTAATGCCGACTTTCGCCGATTCGAGTAATGCCATCAGCTGTTCATGACTGAACGGTTCACCTTCTGCGGTGCCCTGAATCTCAATCATCTTGCCTTCTTCTGTCATTACAACGTTCATGTCGGTGTCTGCTGCTGAATCTTCAACGTACTCAAGGTCACACAGCACTTCGTCACCAAGCAAACCAACTGATACTGCCGCTACGTGGCCTTTCATTGGGTTTGCTTTTAGCTTGCCACTATCGACTAGATGTTGGAATGCATCTGCCATTGCAACGCTTGCACCACTGATTGATGCAGTACGTGTGCCGCCGTCAGCTTGAATTACATCACAGTCAACCGTGATCATGAATTCGCCCATAGCTTGCAAATCGACAACTGCACGTAGGCTACGCGCGATAAGGCGTTGGATTTCCATTGTACGGCCACCCTGCTTACCGTTTGCCGCTTCACGGCGAGTACGCGAGTGAGTCGCACGAGGTAGCATGCCGTATTCAGCGGTCACCCAGCCTTTACCTTGGCCTTTTAACCAACGTGGCACTGATTCTTCGACGGTCGCATTACACAACACTTTGGTGTTACCGAACTCAACTAACACTGAACCTTCAGCGTAAGCCGTGTAGTTACGAGTAATTTTGATTGGGCGAACTTGGTCCGCCTTGCGATCGTTTGGACGCATGGGCATCTACCTTAAATAATGAGGAGAAGACGATTTGGTTGGGCGAAGATTATAGCGGAATCGATTTCGGATTCCTAGGTCACAGCTTCACTCCCTCTAAACATTTCCTGGGAGCATATTTGCGAGACACTGATGTAAGACAGCCCGCGCACCTCTTGCCGCTCCGTGATACACTCTCTAGGTAATTTTCAAAAAATGAAGACAGGAAAATTCGATGATTTACAGTATGACTGCGTATGCGCGCAAAGAAGTAAAAGGCGATTGGGGCTCAGCGGTATGGGAAATCCGCAGTGTAAACCAGCGTTACCTAGAAACCTATTTCCGCATGCCAGAACAATTCCGAGCTTTAGAACCAGTTCTACGTGAGCGTTTTCGTAAACGTCTAGCGCGAGGAAAAGTGGAATGTAGCCTTCGTTTCGAAGCGAACCCTGCAGCAAAAGCCGAGCTTAGCATCAATGAAGCGTTGGCAACCCAAGTGATTAAAGCTGCTGAACAAGTTATGCACATGACTGGTGAGCTCAGCCGCATCAATCCATTTCAAGTCATGCAATGGCCTGGTGTGATGGAAACTCCAGAGCAAAACATGGATGAGGTCAACAAAGAGCTGCTTGCTGCATTTGATGAAGCAATTAGTGAATTTATTGAAGCGCGTGGCCGTGAAGGCGACAACATGAAAGCGCTGATCGAACAACGCCTAGACGCGATTACCGCAGAAGTGGTGAAAGTTCGTGCTCGCATGCCTGAAATCCTAGAATGGCAACGTGAGCGTCTATTCTCAAAATTTGAAGATGCGAAAATTGAACTAGATGCTTCTCGTGTGGAACAAGAGCTTATATTGCTAGCGCAAAAGTCAGACGTTGCAGAAGAGCTAGATCGTTTGGATTCTCACGTGAAAGAAACGACCAACATCCTGAAAAAAGGTGGCGCAGTCGGTCGTCGTCTGGATTTCATGATGCAAGAATTCAACCGTGAGTCAAACACGCTCGCTTCTAAATCGATCAGCACCGACATCACTGCGTCGGGCGTTGAACTGAAAGTTCTGATCGAGCAAATGCGCGAACAGATCCAAAACATCGAATAATCTAAAAACATTTAGATTACATATTGAAAGCCCCGCTTAATGCGGGGCTTTATTTTATTCGTCTTTTTCCAAGGTTCGGTTGTCAACATACGGCCAATAGTGGTGTCCAACGCGAATCACCAAGGTCGCTGCCGCCAAGATAAACGCCGCTATAGAAAGCCAAACCACCAAAGTGGCATCCAACTCTTTCATACCTAAGGTGATGTAGCGAGCAATGGCCATCATCGCGATATAGATAGGATAGCGAACAGGGATTTTACCGTTCATCACAAACTGCTGCACCATCGCTAAAACCTCAAGATAGATGAACATCAATAAGATGTCCGTCAACAGCACTCGCTTCTCAACAAAGACGTGAATGAACTCTTGAGCCATGGCATAAATAGTTGCCAAGGTAATAGCGACCAACAGAACCGCTTCTAAGATGTGGAACATCTTTAAAAATGGGCGACTGAACGATTTAGGTAAATTTGATGGCATAACCAATTATCCAAGCAAAACCAAAGAGATAAGTTTTGAGTTTAGCATGCAAGATAAAAAAGGATACATAAGAAAAACGCCCCGTTTATTTAACGGAGCGTGTTTTCTTGAATGCGATGGTGGCACGGCTTACGCCACTTGCTGCTTTTTTTCTGCCACACGCTTTTTCTTGCGATATTTAGGATGGGTAATCGGAATCGCGGAAAGCAGTTTCTTGGTGTAATCGTTTTGTGGGTTCGCGTAAATTTCTTTCGCATTCCCCGCTTCCACCACTTTACCAAAGTACATCACCGCGACTTTATCGGAGACATGCTTAACCACCGACAAATCGTGAGAGATGAAGATGATGGCAAGGTTCATTTCTTGTTGAAGTTGTAGCAACAAGTTTAGAATTTGCGCCTGAACCGATACATCCAGTGCAGATACTGATTCATCACAAATCAACAGCTTTGGCTTCAGTGCTATCGCACGAGCAATACCAATACGCTGACGCTGGCCACCAGAGAATTCGTGCGGATAACGGTTCACAGCCGTTTCAGGCAAGCCAACTTTCACTAACAGCTCTTTCACCCATTGTTTACGCTCTGCAGGAGTGCCTATTTTATGGATGATATACGGCTCTTCCAAAATCATACCAATGGTGTGACGCTGGTTAAGTGACTCCATTGGGTCCTGAAAGACAATCTGCATGTCTTTACGCAACGAGCGCATCTCTTTGACAGAGAACTTTGTAATGTCTTTGCCTTCAAAGAAAATCTTACCTTCTGTGGGCTCGTACAATTTTAGAATCGTACGTCCTAAGGTACTTTTACCACAGCCGGATTCACCAACGAGTCCCAATGTTTCTCCTTCTGAAACCGACAAGGAAACGCCGTCTACAGCTTTGATCGTGTAGCCCTTCTTAAACAGTCCTTTACCAGATACAAAGTGCTGCTTAAGATTTTCAATTCTTAATACTTCTTTGGCCATAACATCCTCTTTTATGACTTGTTCACTTTGCACCAGTTAGCTCGCAAACATGCTGGCATCGATTGGTTTGATATCAATCATCTGCTTAGGTTCGTTGTCCAAGCTTGGCATTAAGCCCATCAAACGTTCCGTGTAAGGGTGCTGCGGATTGTCAAACAGCTCAAAAATCTCCGCTTTTTCGACAATACGACCACCATACATTACCGCAACGTCATCACACACTTCAGCGACTACGCCTAAATCATGGGTAATGAAGATCATTGCCATACCCGTTTCTTCTTGAAGTTCATTCATTAGTTCAAGGATAGACGCCTGTACCGTTACATCCAGTGCTGTCGTTGGCTCATCACAAATCAAAATGTCTGGTTTACATGCGAGTGCCATTGCGATCATCACGCGCTGACGCATACCACCAGATAGGTTGTGTGGGTATTCGTTGAGGCGCTTTTCTGGCATTGGAATTTTCACTTTAGCCAGCATTTCTACCGCGTAGGATTCGCGCTCTTTTTTACCTAGCTCAGGACGGTGTAATTCCAACACTTCGCACAGTTGGCGGCCAATGGTATGCACTGGATTCAACGCCGTCATTGGGTCTTGGAAAATGATCGAAATGCGGTCGCCGCGCATGGCGTACATTTCTTCCGCTGGTAGCGACACCAGATTGGTACCTCGGTAGTTAACTTCACCATTGACAATATTGCCGTAAGGCTTTGGCAACAGTCCCATGATGGACATTGAGGTCACGCTCTTACCACTGCCAGACTCACCAACGAGACCGAGCGTTCGTCCTGCACGAACATCAAAGTTCACGCCATGGAGTACTTTTACCGGGCCATCATCCGTGATGAATTCCACTTCGAGGTCTTTTACACTCAAAATTACATCGTTTTCCATAACACATCCTTACAGCTTATACGTGTCATCAACGACAACAACCGGTTCAAAGGTTTTACCCGACTTCATCGCTTTCTGGGTTTCTTTCTTCACGTCTTTGTCGATCCAATACGTGCCATCACCGATAATTCCGCCACTGAACAATGCTTCTGTCATTCGATTCATTGGTTTCTCTGGCAATTTCAACCAACGCCAGTGTCCATAACGAACGTAAGGCACCATGTAGCCAGTGACAATCACGTGCGCATCAATAATGTCTCGCTGAATCTCATGACCTAGTTGGATCTTCTTATCCATGTCCATGTTAAAGCGATACGCAATGATCTTTTCATCTAGCTCTGGCGTGCTGTAGTTAGTGAATGAGTTCGTTTGTGGTTTGTTCGCGTTCACGGAATGGAAGTATTCCCAATAAGTTGGGATTTCCGAAGTCCCCATATCGAAGAAAGCAAGTTCGTGTTTTTTCTCACGCACATACTTAAACATCGATGAACCATCAATCAGCTTCAGCTCAATGTCCAACCCTGCCAATTTTGCCTGTTCACGCAAGAAAGCAATACGCGGTGTATGAACTGGAGATGAGTACGTCAATTCAAAGCTCAAACGCTGACCTTTATCATTCACGCGAATACCATCGGAACCAATCTTATCGAAGCCCGCAGCTTCAAACGCTGCCGCCGCTTTTTCTGGTTCAAACTTTGGCGCTTTCACATCTGGTAACGTGTACTTACCATGCCCAAAGCCCGTTGGGTTGGGTTTACGACTGTAGTCTCCACGCATAACATTCTCGATCATGCCGTCGAAATCTGTCGCGTAAGTGATCCCTTTGCGAATGTTTAAGTCATCAAGTAGAGGCATGGTCGTGTTTATCCACACGCCACCAGCACCAACTGGATATTGGTTGTAACCCCAGAACTTCTCAATGTACCCCTTTTGATAAGGGGCAGTATTGGATTTGTCATGCCATAGACTTGGCAAAACCAATCCAAATGCGTCCAACTTACCTTTTTCAAAGTGCTTCATCGCAATATCACTATCGCGGATAACCGTGATACGAATTTTGTCGACGTTATAGCGATTCTCGTAGTACTTATTGGTGTAACCCCACCAGTCCTCACCTACGTGCTTAAAGGTAACGCTTTTACCTTTTTTGACGTCTGCTAAGTAATAAGCGCTGGTGGTTGGTTCACTTTTAAAGTTGTAGTAGCGCACAAAATCATCATGAATGCCGTCACCGTTCGCGTCTTTCTTCGGATTCGCATAGAAATGAGCAGGACGAGGACGTAGCGCCCCCATTCTCAACAACAACTCTTCTGGATTGAGCTCTTTCGCGGCCTTCACGGCGAAGGTGTGATCGTCAAATTTGATAACATCAGCAACCGTTTTGTTGTAATAGTCGTTGTACCAAGGCTCTAAAATGTCTTTCGAGCGGTAAAACTTAAGCATAAAAACAAAATCGTCTGCCGTGACTGGCTTGCCATCCGACCATTTAGCTTGTGGGTTTAGTTTGAAATAAACCGTTTTATTGTCACCCGCTAATGCCCACTCATTGGCTAGCTCAGGGATGAATTCAAGCGTATCTGGGTGGCGAACCACCAACCCTGGCGTTTCATCCAAGATGAAAGAACGTAAACCAGAGTTTGCATCAGGACCAACACTGCGTAGAGTCTGAGGAAAGCTCGACATGAAAGTGCGGTAAGTCCCGCCACGCTTTGCTTCAGGAGAGCCATATTGAGGCTCATCCCAGTTCGTTTGCCAGTTTAAGTCAGTCGGTAGCGTCGCTGACATCGCACCAAAACTTAGGGCGCTTAGCGTGGACGCTAAAATTATTCTTTTCATAAAACTTCCCTTTTTTATGTTTTGCTCACAATGCATGCTTAAACATAGCGTGTGAATTTTTTCGGGTCGAATGCCGCTCGAATCGCTTCACCGATAAAGGTGACCATTACAAGTACCAGTACAATGGAAGTCACAACAGACGCCACAATCCATGGCGAGTCCAAGTTGGACTTACCTTGCTGCAGTAACTCACCCCAGCTTGGTGTTGGTGGCATCAAGCCTAAACCAAGATAATCAAGCGCTGTCAGTGCGGTGATGTTGGCAGCAATGGTAAATGGCGCCAAGGTAACAATCATGACCATGGTATTTGGCAGAATATGGTTAAACAGGATTCGGCCTGTCGAGGCGCCCAACGCACGAGCTGCCATTACGTATTCGCGTGCAGATTCTTTGTAAGTCATGGTACGCATGTACCATGTCATCCCCATCCATCCAAACAACACGTTGATGGCGACAAAGAGCGTGAAAGTCGGTTGAACGATGGACACCAAAATCATAATGACGTACAGGAATGGCACCATTGACCAAACCTCAATCAAACGTTGGACAAATAGGTCGAACTTGCCGCCCCAAAAGCCCATGGCACAGCCTACAGCGGTACCAATAGCGTAGGACACCGCCATCGTTAACAACGCAAACCCCATCGCAGTACGGAAGCCATACACCAAGCGCGCTAAAATATCGCGACCAATAACGTCAGTACCTAGATAGTGTTTATTCTCAGCGCTTGGCGCGGTCGGAGGGAAATCGCCACTGAAGTCTTGTTCGTATGGGTTCCAAGGAACGATAGGTAGAATCACAAAGTTGTCCCCCCCCTCTTCCTCAAAGACTTGTTGGAGAACTCGGTAATCAGCTTCACTTGAAGAATCTTGACCAAACTCGCTACCTAAACGAACGTCACTGACAACCGGAAAGTAGTAACGACCATCGTACTTCACGATCAACGCTTTACTGTTGATTAACAGCTCGGCAAATAGTGAAAGAATCAACATGATAGATAAGATCACAAACGACCAATAACCACGTTTAATTTCTTTAAAGTGACGGATTTTCTTTTGAGTTAATGGACTTACTTTAATCATATTACGCTCCAAACTTCACACGTGGGTCGACTAAAGCAACACAGATATCCGAAATAATATTGCCGATCAGCAGCAATACCGCGTTGATAGCAACGATGCCCATCACTACTGGGTAATCACGCTCCATAATGGATTCGTAACCTAATAAACCAATGCCGTCGATGTTGAAGATAACTTCGATCAAAAATGCCCCTGTCATGAAGAACAACAGTGAGTTGCCAAAGTGAGAAGCAATTGGAATTAAGCTATTGCGTAGCGCGTGTTTGCGTACCGCTTTCTTAAACGGCAAGCCTTTTGCGATCGCGGTACGGATGTAATCCGATGATAAGTTTTCCATCAGGTTATTTTTCATCGTCATGGTGAGCGTTGCGAAATCACCAATCAAGTAACAGATCAGCGGAAGCACAGCATGCCACATCACGTCTTTTGCGCGTTCAAAGAAGGTTTCATAGTCATCGAAATCATCACCGACAAAGCCCCCCATAGGGAACCATTCCAAGTGATAACTAAACAAAGTAATCAATAACACGCCAACCACATAGCCAGGCAAGGCATAACCGACGAATATCAAAATGGAGGAGGTAGAATCAAACACAGAACCGTGCTTGAGGGCTTTGTAATAGCCAAGCGGTATCGAGATGAAGTAGCTGATAAAGAAAGTCATGCCACCATAGAACAGCGAAACAGGCAGACGCTCTGCAATCATATCCGATACTGGTTCGTAATAACGCGTTGATTCACCCAAGTCCAACGTCACTAGTCGACTCAACCAATCAACGTAAGCTTCCATCACAGGTTTATCCAACCCGTAGAATGCGTTTAGCTCAGCGATTTGCTCATCAGACAGTGCAGTATTGCCACCCGCTGACGTCATCGATGCTGCGCCGTCTCCCTGAGACTGCATTTGTGACAGCATGCGTTCAACTGGCCCACCCGGTACAAATCGAGTGATGGCAAAGATAAGAATGGTGATACCGAGAAACGTCGGAATGACTAACGCTAAACGGCGTAAAAAGTACGACAGCATATACAACTTGCTCCTTGTCTACTGTCCAAATTAGGCGGGTTTGGTGGGAAGTTTCCGGCCCAAAATGGTGCATATCTATCCGCGTAGTAACTAAAGCTGTTGAAACACACTCCCTGCGATTCAATAACTAGTTTTTTCTTCTACGGCAATAATTTCAGCGTCATATTTATCTTGAATCCACATCAGCTTCAAGTGTTTGAAACCAAAACATGACAAACTTCCTCCGATGTCGAAAAACAGAAATGTTTTTGTAAAAAATTATAAAAAACCACAAAAAGAATTCCTGCAGAATATCAATCTAGGCACTTTAGAGCCAAAACCCTATATAAAAATGCACATAGCAAGAATAAATAGACACATAAGCTGTGGTTACATTTGACTGAAAAATACGAGTGAGCCCTTTTACAGCAATGGGTATCATATTTTGATACCACCCAGTGCAACCAAGTCAACATGGTTAGCATTCGATAAAATTCCACCTTTAGAATAATTCACTGGATAAATGAGTATTTTCAGATTCAATTACCCGCTTAAAAACCATAGGCAATATATGTCATTAAAGTTTACAAGAAACACAAAATACGGTGTTTTATTAAAATTTGATCTCGATTTATAGAACCTACACAGTAAATTATTCCGTGATTTAAATCACTTTTAGTTGTTTACATCTTTTTTACATTTCCACATCTCCGTTTACCACTGGTTTGACTTCCTTTTTTCTTCTCGGTTATACATTGGCCGACCGTTAACGAAATATTAACGTCACATTTGGTCGCTATGCGACCAGACATAGGAAATAATAATAATCGGAGCAACAAGGATGTATAAAAACACAACCGCTTTATCTGTTGCGATCAGTCTTGCTTTGGGGACAGCGGCAGCAGTGGCCCCTCTAACAGCACAGGCAGAAGAGCAACAAGTTGAAAAACTTCAAAAGATGAAAGTTACTGGTTCGCGCCTAACGCGCGCATCTATGGAAGGAAGCACTCCAGTAGCAGTAATTGGTCGGGCTGAAATTGAACGCGCTGGTGACGTATCGATTGCCGATGTATTGCGTAAATCATCTTTTAACTCATTTGGTTCTTACAGTGAAAGTTCAGGCAGCTCATGGCAAAGCCAAGCAACCATGTCGCTACGTGGTTTGGGCTCTTCACGTACTCTAGTTTTGATTAATGGCAAACGTCTACCAGGCTCTGCAACCATGGGTGGTGGCGCTGCAAACATCAACGTAATTCCATCGGCAATCGTAGAACGCGTGGAAGTGATGGCTGACGGCGGTTCTGCTGTATACGGCTCTGATGCTGTAGCAGGCGTAGTAAACATCATTCTTAAAGAAGAATTTGATGGTATCAACGTAAGTGTGGGTTCTGGCATTCCAAGTCAAGACGGCGGCGACGAAGGAAACGTTGCACTCGTGATGGGCACAAGCGGTGAGAAAGGCAACATCATGTTCTCTTTCGAGCATGATAGCAAAGACGAAATCTACCAACGCGATCGTGATTACCTAAGTTCAACCAACACCGGCTCTGCAAACTATTTCGATATGTCAGGCGTTAGTATCTTTGGTCGCAACGTTTACCATGATGGCGAGTTGAAAGCACTTAAGGGCTACGACACTAACGCGTCATGTGATCCTTCAAAAGGTTTTGTAGGCTTAACAAACTACCCTGGTTTGGGCGATATCTGTGGCTACGACTACACATCGGAAGCTGCTCAAACGGCATCTTTAGAACGTAATACCGTATTTATGAACGGTAATATCTTCTTGTCTGACGACACTACTTTTAATGCACAAATGCTTTTAAGCCGCAATGAAAGTTTTGGTCGTTTCGCACCTGCAGCAGGCTCATTCGACGTAGATCCTAACACGAGTGGTGGCGCTGATTTCTTCGCAGAGAATGGCCTTGATACAACCAAAGGTCCAGCTTCTGTATACTACCGTTTTAACAACGTGGGAACTCGTGATACTACAGTTAAAGATTTCCAAGCTGATTTCAAAGCAGGTCTTGATGGCACGCTTTATACCGACTCTTTCGGTGAGGTAATTTGGGAAGCTGGTTACCACTTAAACTTCTCTAACAGTAATGAAGTTGGTACTGGTTACGTATTCGGTTCAGCGGCATCGAACCTAGTTGAATCAGGTCAGTTTGTGAATGGCGAGTTCAGTGCAGATGCAACAAATCAGTTGTCTGCAGGTACTAGTCGTGAATCCCAAATGGAAATGCATCAGTTTTCTGGCGGCCTTCAATTTGACCTAGCAGAAGTTGGTGACATCACTATTCCATTGTATGTTGGTGCTGAATTTACCACTTACGATTACTTCGATAAATACGACCCACAAAGTGAAGCAGGCAACATCATCGGTAGTGCTGGTAACTCTGCGGGTGGCGATCGAGAAACTTATGCATTTTACGCAGAATCTATGATCGCGTTTACTGATGAGCTGGAAATGAACATTGCGGCTCGTTACGACCACTATAGCGACTTCGGTGATGAGATCTCGCCAAAAGTATCTTTCCGTTACCAGCCTCTTGATAATCTGATGTTCCGTGCTGGTGCTGGTATGGGTTTCCGTGCTCCAACACTATCTGACCTTTACGCGGCTGACAGCTACTCGTCAGACTTCGCAAAAGACTACAGCTACTGTTCAGCAAATGGTATTGCATACGCAGACTGTCCAGAAACTCAATATGATGTAACTCGTACAGCAAACGAAGATCTAGAAGCAGAAACATCAGTATCGTTTAACTTTGGTGTGAGCTACTCACCAATCGACGACCTAGACGTAACAGTGGATTACTACAACATCAGTATTGATGACATGATCACACTGAATACTCTGCAAAGCATGATCGACGAAGAGCGTAGCTCTGGTGTTTCTAACCCGAACATCATCCGTGATGCAAATGGCCGCATCATTGAAGCAACAGCGGGGCTGCAAAACTTAGGTACACTCGATACTTCAGGTATTGACCTCAAAGTCGGCTACAGTTACGACTTTGATTTTGCGACAGTTCGTTACGACTTCATGGGAAGCTATGTTCTGGACTACAGCACACCTGAATACGTTGGTGGCCCAGTAAATAATCAAGTAGGTCGTAATGGTTTGCCTGAGTACCGTTTTAACACTGGTGTTGGCTTAAACTTCCTAGAAGACCATGACATCTATCTATCTGCAGACCACATCGCAGACCAAGCTCAAGATGTTGACGACAACTACAATAAAATCGGTCACATATCTTCACAAACAACGTGGAACATTGCGTACAACTACCTAGCTCCGTGGGATGCAAAATTCACGGCAGGTGTTCGTAACCTTACTGATGAAGATCCTGCATTTGAATCTGATGGTGTAACTTACAACTCAGACCTATACAGCATTCAAGGCCGCGTTTACTTCTTGAAATACTCTCAAAACTTTTAATTAAAACCTTTGGCGCAGGAGTATTTCCTGCGCCCTATTCGACTGACTATTTACACTAACAAGGATGCTACTATGACGTTAAAGGAATTTGGCGTAAGTGCAGTTACTGCCGCGATTCTCTCGGTAAGTGGTGCAGCGATTGCTGCAGACTCTGGAACCGTAGTCGCCAATCAAGCACAAACAACGAAGTCTTCTCAAGCTTCTCAGCAAAAAATCGATACTTACGCTGAAAGCACAGAAGGTATGTTGGCAGAATATAAGGGCTTACTTCGTCAAATCGATAGTATGAAAGTCTACAACGAGCAAATTAATCGAATGGTTCAATCGCAACAGGGCGAACTGGACTCATTGAATAACCAAATTGCTCAAATCGATCAAACGGCAACAGAAGTTGTTCCTCTAACACTAAAAATGATCGATGCGCTAGATGAGTTCGTTACACTCGATTTGCCTTTCCAAAAAGAAGAACGCAACAAACGCGTTCAAGAGTTACGCCGCCTGATGGATCGCGCAGACGTAACGACTTCTGAAAAATTCCGTAAAGTGATGGAAGCGTACCAAATTGAAGAAGGCTTCTCTCGCTCAATTGAGTCTTACAAAGCGAGCTTAGATCGTAACGGCGAAATCGTAACGTACGATTTCTTACGTATTGGTCGCACAGCACTTCTATTCCAATCTCCAGACGGCGGTGAAACAGGTATGTGGAACCAACAAACACGTCAATGGGAGACACTACCTGAAAGCTACCGTATTGCGGTACAGCAAGGCCTTCGTATTGCGAAGAAGCAAGCGCCACCAGCGCTAATCAAATTGCCTGTATTTGCTGGGGAGGAATAAGAGATGAAAGGATTCAAAACTCTAGCCGCTGGTCTACTAGCCAGCTTATTTATGGTTTCTGGCGTTCAAGCTGAAACCCCACAAACACTTTCTGAACTACTAAAAAACGTAAAATCAGAAAGCATTGTTGAATCAAAAGAAAACAAAGAACGCGAAGCTGTGTTCAAGCGCGATCGCGACCAACAAGCTGCATTATTACAACAGGCTCGTGAAGAGCTAGCTGCACAGCAAGCGCTTGGCGATCAACTAAAAGCCACTTTCGACGAAAACGACAAACAACTGACTGAACTAACCGAAACACTGCGTGTTCGCTCCGGTACCTTGGGTGAAATGTTTGGTGTGGTTCGTCAATACGCAGGCGAATTTAAAGGTCTGTTTGCCGCTTCGCAAAATGCCGTTCAGTTCCCAGAGCGTGATGCACTGCTGACGAAACTGGCAGAAAGTAAAGAACTACCATCAACTCAAGAGCTGGAAGCATTCTGGCACACTATTCTTCAACAAGTTGTCGTATCTGGTGATACATCAACAACACAAGCAACGGTTGTTTACGGTGAAGGTAAAGAAGCCGTTCGCGACGTAACGCTAGTAGGAGAATTTAACGCAATTGCAGATGGCAAATACGTCATTTACGTACCTCAAACTGGCAAGTTCGAAGAACTATCACGTCAGCCAAGCAAGAACATCACAAGCCAAGTGGCTGGTTTTGAATCAGCAAAAGGCACTTATGAGCCGCTATTCCTTGATCCATCTCGTGGCGTAATTCTATCGCTACTAGTACAGAGCCCTACCGTTCAGGAGCGTATTGACCAAGGCGGTATCGTTGGTTACGTCATCCTAGCAATGGGCGCTGTTGGTGTCATCATCGCGCTATTGTGCTTCCTACGCCTTCAGATCATCGGTGGCAAAATGCGTAAACAGGCGAAATCAGACACAGTTATCCCTGGCAACCCTCTAGGTGAAGTTATCCAAGCTTACCAAGATCACAAAGGCGACAACCTTGAAGATCTGGAAGCGAAGTTGGACGAAATCATCCTACGCAATGCACCAAGCATTGAACGCTTTATCAGCTCAATCAAACTGTTTGCTTCTGTAGCACCACTACTGGGTCTACTAGGTACAGTAATGGGTATGATCGGTACCTTCCAGGCAATCACGCTATTTGGTACCGGCGATCCGAAACTAATGGCTGGTGGTATTTCTGAAGCATTGGTAACCACCATGCTAGGTCTGGTTGTCGCAATTCCTCTACTGTTCCTTTACACCATCGTACACAGTAAGGGTCGCCGTTTGGTTCAAACTCTTGAAGAACAGAGTGCAGGTTTCATCGCTCGCTATCAGGAAAAACTACATAAAGCCGAAAGCTAAGGAGGCGTTATGTGGTGGTTAGTTGGAGAACTTGAATCAATTAGGCGCTTCTTGGGAATGGGTGGCGATGTACTCGTCGCTATCTTCATCCTCAGCTTCATGTTATGGGCAGTGCTGCTAGAACGCTGGTTCTACTTTGCCGCCGTCGCTCCAAGAGCCGCTAAAAAAGCCGTGACTCTTTGGAGTGAGCGTTCAGAACATCAAAGCTGGAACGCAAAGATGATCCGACAAGAAATTGTATCTCGTCAGGATATTGAGAATAAAAAGGGGCTACCAATCGTTAAAGTACTGATTGCGCTTTGTCCCCTACTTGGCCTGCTCGGCACCGTAGTCGGCATGATCCAAGTATTCGACATCTTAGCGGTAACCGGAACAGGAAGCCCTCGAGCAATGGCCTCGGGGATCTCAAAGGCAACAATCCCAACTTTAGCCGGGATGGTGGCTTCTCTGTCAGGACTGTTCTTTAGTTCACGTCTTGATCATTTAGCCAAAGTCACAACGCAAAAGCTGGAAGATAAGCTAAAGCATATTGCCTGAGTAAATGGAATTAGAGGTATAGGTCATGAAAAGACGCTATAGCAGTGATAGCAGTGACGAAACAGCTATCGATATGACACCGATGCTCGACATCGTATTCATCATGTTGATCTTCTTTATCGTAACAACATCGTTCGTTAAAGAAGCAGGTTTGGAAGTAAACCGCCCAACAGCAAGCTCAGCACAAACCGTGAAGAAAGGGAACATTATGGTTGCCATCGGTGCCGCTGGAGACGTATGGGTTGATAAACGACGCATTGAAGTCGACGCTGTTCGCGCCAACATCGAACGTCTTCGCGCAGAAAGCCCTGATGGCGCTGTTGTTATCCAAGCGGATACCGAGGCCAATGCAGGGGTAGTCGTGAAGGTTATGGACCAGATTAAGATGGCAGGTGTCGAAAGCATCTCCATTGCCGCAACGAATAAGGATTAAGCTTATGCGGTATCTGGCCTCAATTGCACTGGCGCTCATTGTCTCCCTCGGATTATTCTGGGGGATGGACAAGCTGGTAAACAAAGAGCGCCACGAGCTAGTGTCGAATGATGATCAGCGTATGGTCGATTTCATTCGCATTAAACCGGACGAAAAAGTACAGGAGAAAAAACGCGAACTCCCGAAACCGCCACCACCTAAGCGTCCGCCGCCGCCACCAGAAATGAAGGTGACGTCGACAGTAAAACCGGTGATGGACCAAGTTCCAATGGATATGCCAAAACTCGATCTACCAGTAAACGTCACTGGTGGCTCAGTGCTCGGTCATTACAGTCAAGGTGGCGGAGCGAGACTGGCAGGTAGCGGAGGCCCTGTGCCTTTAGCAACATTCCAACCTCAGATGCCTCGTAAGGCCGCCCGTTCTGGACTTGAGAAAGGTATCGTACTTGTAGAGTTTACTGTTAACGAACGTGGTAGCGTCGAGGACGTCAAAGTTTTAAAAGAGACACCACGTAAGTTGGGCTTGGGACAAGCCGCGAAGAAAACCGTATCTAAGTGGACCTTCAAACCCAAGATGGTTGATGGTAAAGCGGTTAGCTCTCGCCTTTCTCAAGAAATTGAGTTCTCTACAAACTAAGGAGTCATACGTATGAAAGCATATACCAAACTGTTGGCTTCTCTAGTGTTATTGTCAGGCGCGTATGGCGCGCCTGGTTTTGCCAACACTCCGGAGTTGTCAGACAAAACGTTTCGAACGGTAAACAAAGTTCAGGAACTCATTGCTACAGAAAAGTACGCTGATGCCCTTTCTAAATTGAACTCAGCATTAAGTAGTACAAGCAAAAAACAATATGACCGTGCAGTCTTACTGCAACAGATGGGCTTTTTGTACTCTCTGCAAGATGACTACCCGAAAGCAGCAAAGTATTTTGCTGATGCGTTAAGTTTAAACGCACTTCCAGTGCCTGTAGCCCAGCAAGTTCGTTATAGCTTGGCGCAGCTTTACTTAGCCGAAGGGCAATTTAAAAAGTCAGTCGCAACCATGAATGAGTGGTTCAAAATTGCAGAAACCACCGAAGAAAAGCCACAAGCGCATGCATACATCACTCTAGCGAGTGCTTATGTTCAGCTAGAAGATTACAAAAACGCGATTCCACCAGCTAAGCAAGCAATCGCTATGAGTAAAGAACCTAGTGAATCTTGGTATCAGCTACTGATGTCTGCGCATTATGAACTTAAGCAGTTCAAGAGCGTTGCGGGTGTATTGAAAATATTAACCACTAAATATCCAAAAAATAAGCGTTACTGGACTCAATTGTCTGGTATTTACATGGAGTTAAATCAAGAGCGCAATGCCCTTTCAACACTAGAAATGGCTCATAAATTGGGTCTATTAGAAGGTGAGAAAGAATACCTGCGTTTAGTAAACTTCCAAGCTTATCAAGGGGTGCCTTTCCGCGCAGCGAAAACACTTCAAGCAGCCTTTGATAATGGTCATGTAGAACGCAACGCAAAAAATTTGGAAACACTTGGTTCGTTTTGGCAGCAAGCACAAGAACTTGAACAGGCTATCGACGTCTATCAGCAAGCTTACAATCTTGCTCCACAAGCAAAAACTCAAATAAAAATTGCTCGTCTAATGATTTTAGACAAGCAATATAAGGAGGCGACGAAATTTACGCAAAACGCCGCCCCAGATGCTAAGCACGAACAAAAAGGAGAGCTCTCTTACATTCGTGGCATGGCATATTTTGAGTTAAACCAACCGAGTAATGCTCTTAAAGCAATGAAAAGTGCGGCTCAATCTCCAGATATGAGAGCAATGGCGAGCCCTTGGATTAATTTCCTAGAGTCACAAGGGTAAGTCATGCATTTAGCATGGCACGAAAATTAAGTGTGAGTCAGTCGCACGCCTGGGGAAGTGAAAGCTTCCCCTTTTTTCGTCGTTTTTCAGTTCTCAATCCGTTGTCATTGAAGGGTACGCAAACCAAAAGATCAACTGGTAACCACATAGAGATCATGATACTCTTCGCCTCCATTTTTCTGGCGGGATTATCACCAATCACCATTTCCATAATGGCTGATTCCTTGCCGCCAGTGCTATCGTTATAAGACTGTCGAGACTTTCCTTCGGCACTCAATCAATCCAATCAAAAGTGGAACAGTACAATGGGCAAAGGTACTCTCTATATCGTATCTGCACCTAGCGGCGCAGGTAAATCTAGCTTGATCTCAGCAATGTTGGAACGTAATCCAACATACGCAATGAAAGTGTCTGTGTCTCACACTACTCGCAACATGCGTCCTGGTGAAGAAGACGGTGTCCACTACCACTTCGTCGCAAAAGAAGAGTTTGAAACTCTGATTGCTAAAGGCGACTTCCTAGAATACGCCGAAGTGTTTGGTAACTATTACGGTACGTCTCGCGTATGGATTGAAGAAACGCTAGAGAAAGGCATCGATGTATTCCTAGATATCGACTGGCAAGGTGCTCGCCAAATTCGTGAGCAAATGCCAGAAGCAAAAAGCATCTTCATTCTGCCACCTTCAAACGGTGAGCTTGAACGTCGTTTAAATACTCGTGGTCAAGACAGCGCAGAAGTCATCGCCAAGCGCATGGCTGAAGCAAAATCGGAAATATCACATTACAGCGAATATGACTACGTCATCGTGAATGATGATTTCGACACAGCATTAATGGACTTTAAAGCTATCCTTCGTGCAGAAAGATTGAAGGAAGAAAAACAAGCTGCTAAATATAAAGGTATGCTTGACGCGTTATTAGCAGAATAGCTCTCACCAAAGAGTCAGTCTGTTTAACCAGAATTTCCGCTACTTTGTATTGTGCAAAGTAGCCATAATAAACAAGAGAGAAAGCCCACACATTGTGGCTTGTCTAATTGCTAGTAAATAAAGTAGTTAGGTTGTATACTTTCTCGTCATTCTAAAATTTAGTTAACTATTTGGAGTCCTCATGGCACGCGTAACTGTTCAAGACGCTGTTGAAAAAGTTGGCAACCGTTTCGACCTAGTACTGATTGCGGCTCGCCGCGCTCGTCAAATGCAAACTGGCGGTAAAGATGCACTAGTGCCAGAAGAGAACGATAAGCCAACGGTTATCGCTCTACGCGAAATCGAAGAAGGTTTAATTACTAAAGAAGTTCTAGACGCTCGTGAACGTCAAGAACAGCAAGAGCAAGAAGCGGCAGAGCTAGCGGCAGTAAGCAGCATCGCTCACAACCGTTAATTCTGTCTTTAGAATTCAACAACCTCCCGGGCCTATAATTTGTATCTATTCGATAGCCTCAAAGACGTTGCCCAAGAATACCTAACAGAGCCTCAAATTGAGGCTCTGCGTCAATCTTATGTGGTAGCGAGAGATGCCCATGAAGGGCAAACCCGCTCTAGCGGTGAACCATACATCATCCACCCTGTCGCTGTGGCTCGTATCTTGGCCGAAATGCGCCTTGATATTGAAACCCTCCAAGCTGCTTTGCTGCATGACGTCATTGAAGACTGTGACGTTACAAAAGAAGATCTCGAAGAGAAATTCGGCAACACCGTCGCTGAGTTGGTTGATGGTGTATCTAAACTGGACAAACTCAAATTCCGTGACAGGAAAGAGGCTCAAGCTGAGAACTTTCGCAAGATGGTTCTGGCGATGGTGCAAGATATCCGCGTTATCCTGATCAAACTGGCTGACCGTACGCACAACATGCGCACGTTAGGTGCACTTCGACCAGACAAAAAACGTCGCATCGCTCGTGAAACATTAGAAATCTATGCCCCATTAGCTCATCGTCTTGGTATTCACAATATCAAAACTGAGTTAGAAGAGCTGGGTTTCGAAGCGCTGTACCCAAACCGTTATCGCGTACTCAAAGAAGTCGTGAGAGCGGCTCGCGGGAATCGCAAAGAGATGATTCAGCGTATTCACAGTGAAATCGAAGGCCGACTGCAAGATGTTGGTTTGAATGCACGCGTCGTAGGTCGTGAAAAGAACCTGTTCTCCATCTACAACAAGATGAAAACCAAAGAACAGCGTTTTCACACCATCATGGATATCTACGCTTTCCGAGTGGTTGTTGATACTGCCGATACTTGTTATCGCGTTCTAGGCCAAGTGCACAGCTTGTATAAGCCGCGCCCAGGTCGCATGAAAGACTACATCGCGGTACCAAAAGCAAACGGCTACCAATCGCTTCACACTTCCATGGTTGGCCCACACGGTGTGCCTGTTGAAGTGCAGATCCGTACTGAAGATATGGATCAAATGGCGGACAAAGGTGTCGCAGCGCACTGGTCTTATAAAGACAAGGGCGATAAGTCGGGCACGACCGCACAAGTGAAAGCGCAGCGTTGGATGCAAAGCTTGCTTGAGCTACAACAAAGTGCCGGTAACTCATTCGAATTCATTGAAAACGTAAAATCGGATCTATTCCCAGATGAGATTTACGTCTTCACACCAAAAGGTCGTATTGTTGAACTGCCACTTGGCGCGACAGCTGTAGATTTTGCTTACGCGGTACATACCGATGTAGGTAATTCCTGTGTTGGTGCTCGTGTTGACCGTAACCCTTACCCACTAAGTAAGGCGCTGAAGAACGGCCAGACAGTAGAAATCATCAGTGCGCCAGGTGCGCGTCCAAATGCCGCTTGGTTGAACTATGTCGTGACTTCTCGCGCTCGCACTAAGATTCGTCAAGTACTGAAAACCATGCGCCGTGAAGAATCCATCACGCTCGGCCGCCGCCTATTGAATCACGCTTTGGGTCGTCACTCGATTGACTCCATCTACCCAGAGAATATTCAAGAAGTACTGACCGATCTGCGCTTAGAAAGCACAGACGATTTACTCGCAGCAATTGGCTTAGGCGAACTCATGAGCATTGTGATTGCTCGTCGTTTGCTGGGCGATACTGAAGAACTAACGACAACAAGTTCCATTCCAACCGACTCGAAAAAGAAACTTCCAATTCGTGGGGCGGAAGGTTTGCTGCTGACGTTTGCTAACTGCTGTCACCCAATTCCAGATGACCACATCATTGCGCATGTGTCTCCTGGCCGTGGCTTGGTTGTTCACCGTGAAACGTGTCCAAATGTGCGCGGTTACCAAAAAGAGCCGGACAAATACATGGCCGTTGCGTGGTCTGACGATTACGACAAAGAGTTTATCGCAGAACTGAAAGTCGACATGCTCAACCACCAAGGTGCTCTGGCAGAATTGACCAACGTGATTTCGAAAACAGGCTCCAATATCCATGGCCTGTCGACCGAAGAACGTGATGGCCGACTGTATACTGTCACCGTTCTGCTGACGACCAAAGATCGTGTCCACCTTGCAGGCATCATGCGAAAAATCAAAGCGATGCCGCAGGCGACCCGAGTCAGACGAAGAAAGAACTAAACTCATCGCCACCCACTCACACTGGGTGGCGATTTTTTTATACCCTATTTATTTACTATGAATTTAGAACGTTACCACCGTATCCATCAAGTGCTGAAAGCACGCCAAACCGACCTTACATTGTGCCTAGAAGAGGTTCATAAACCTAATAACGTCTCTGCCGTTATTCGTACGGCTGACGCCACGGGCTTACACAAAGTTCATGCTATCTGGCCTGATAAAATGCGCACTTTAACCCACACTTCTGCTGGTGCTCGTAACTGGGTTGAAGTAGAAACTCACAACTCGATTGAAACCGCCATTACCGAGCTCAAAGCCCAAGGCATGCAAGTATTGGTGACCAACTTATCGGACACCGCGGTCGATTTTCGTGAAATCGACTACACCAAACCGACTGCAATCATCCTGGGGAGTGAAAAAATTGGCGCGTCTGAACAAGCGAAAAAACTCGCCGATCAAGACATCATTATTCCGATGATTGGAATGGTGCAATCTTTGAATGTTTCGGTCGCCAGCGCAGTCATTCTGTATGAAGCGCAACGCCAACGTGAAGCGGCAGGCATGTATGATCGAGAAGAAAGCGCACTACCAAAAGAAACCATTCATCGCATCTTATTTGAACGTGGTCACCCAGTGCTTGCCAAAGTAGCGAAACGCAAGAAACTGGAATACCCGCCACTCGACGATGAAGGTCAAATCATCGCAGATGAGGCATGGTGGCAAGAGATGCAAAAAGCTTAAGCTGAAACATAACGTCGAAAGCCCTCGCTTTCTACGCCACTTCTTATAGTTTTTCCTGTACAAAAACACAGCTCAATGGTTAACATACTGCTATGTTAACCATTTTCTTGAGCTTTCTATGTCTGCCCAAATGCTATCTGCTGTTCCTTTAACTTCTCTATCAGGAGTTGGCGCCAAAGTCGCAGAAAAACTCGCTAAAGTCGGCTTGCATAGCGTTCAAGATTTGTTGTTCCACCTGCCTCTGCGCTACGAAGATCGCACCCGCATTTATCCTATTGCCAAACTGCACGCAGGCCTTTGGGCTGCGGTACAAGGTAAAGTCATGACCGTCGATACCATTTTTGGTAAACGCAAAATGCTGACAGTCAAAATCAGTGACGGCAATGGCACCATCACGCTGCGTTTTTTCAACTTTACTGCAGCGATGAAGAACAATTTTTCACAGGGTAAGTTAGTACACGCTTACGGAGAAATTAAGCGTGGTGGTATGGGGCTGGAAATTGTGCACCCTGACTACAAATTTTACGCCAGTGAACAAAAGCCAGATGTGGAACAAAGCTTAACCCCGGTTTATCCAACCACAGATGGCCTGCGTCAAATCACTTTACGTAACCTTACTGAGCAAGCATTGGCGCTACTCGATAAAGCGGCAGTGCAAGAATTGCTACCTTCTGGCTTGTATAACCATCAGATTACTATGTCGCAGGCGTTGCACACCATTCATCGCCCGCCGCCAACCATTAATTTAGATGAATTTGATGAAGGTAAGCACCCCGCTCAAATCCGTTTGATCATGGAAGAATTGCTCGCTCAGAACTTGTCGATGTTGGCGGTTCGCAGCAAAGGCCAGCAAGATATCGCCTTACCGCTCGCACCATGTGACAAACTGAAAAAACAGCTGTTGGCGCAACTGCCGTTTTCTCCGACCAATGCTCAAGCACGCGTGGTGAAAGAGATTGAATCCGACCTCGAAAAGCCGCACCCAATGATGCGTCTTGTCCAAGGTGACGTAGGCTCAGGGAAAACCCTCGTCGCGGCACTGGCTGCGGTTCGAGCTATCGAGCACGGTTATCAGGTCGCACTAATGGCACCAACTGAGCTGCTCGCCGAACAACACGCCATCAATTTCGCCAACTGGTTTGATGCCATGGGCATTCAAGTTGGCTGGCTTGCTGGTAAGCTCAAGGGCAAAGCCAAAGAGACGGAACTGGCTCGCATTGCCAGCGGTGAAGCGCAAATGATAGTGGGTACTCACGCCCTCTTCCAAGAACATGTGGAATTTCATCACCTAGCTTTAGTCATCATTGATGAGCAGCACCGCTTTGGTGTCCATCAGCGATTAGAGTTACGTGAGAAAGGGGCAAAACAAGGCGCGTATCCGCATCAGCTCATCATGACGGCGACTCCGATTCCTCGCACGCTAGCAATGACAGCGTATGCTGATTTGGAAACGTCGGTGATAGACGAATTACCACCAGGCCGAACGCCGATTCAAACCGTCGCCATTCCAGATACCAAACGGGACGACATTGTCGAGCGGGTACGAAACGCTTGTCTTAACGAAGGCAAGCAAGCGTATTGGGTGTGTACGCTGATCGATGAATCGGAAGTGTTAGAAGCGCAAGCCGCAGCAGACACCGCCGAAGAGTTACAGCGCAAACTGCCAGATGTAAAAATTGGCCTAGTTCATGGTCGTATGAAGCCCGCCGAAAAGCAAGCTGTCATGCAAGAGTTTAAAGACAACAAGCTCCACCTGCTCGTAGCCACGACGGTGATAGAAGTTGGCGTAGACGTGCCAAACTCTAGCTTGATGATCATCGAAAACCCTGAACGCCTTGGGTTGGCTCAATTACACCAGTTAAGAGGCCGCGTCGGTCGAGGCTCGGTTGCCAGTCACTGTGTCCTGCTGTACCACGCCCCCCTGTCGAAAACCGCACAAAAACGACTCGGTGTGCTGCGTGAAAGTAACGATGGCTTTGTTATTGCGCAGAAAGACCTCGAGATCCGCGGGCCCGGCGAATTGTTGGGCACCAAACAAACAGGCTTGGCTGATTTCAAAATTGCCGATTTAGTTCGAGATCAACGCTTAATCCCAGAAGTTCAGCGTATTGCACGTCATATTCACGACAATTACCCAAGCAATGCAGCCGCCATCATCGAACGCTGGCTAGGCGAGCGTGATATCTACTCCAAAGCGTAAATCTTAAAGCAAGCCAAATGGCTCGTTTTTTAGTGCTGCCACCAATGGCAAACGATTGCTTTTTGGATAAATCTCTCTATAATCGCGCTCAAAATTTCTAGAGTGTGCCTCATCACACTTCACCAACCTGAGTTGACACTGATTAACAGCAATCACAGGTAACGACGTCAACTCCACCCAGCCCTCCCATTCAGCGAGATCTGGGAACACATTGCGACTAGCGAGACAAATCATGACAACTTCAAACCGATCTTCGGAACTGGTCTATCAATTAAATGATCGCCCACCACTGCCACAAACGATTTTTGCTGCACTTCAGCATTTATTGGCGATGTTCGTTGCGGTGATTACACCTTCCTTAATCATTTGCCAATCTTTGGGCGTTCCGGCCGATCAAACCAACACCATTATCAGCATGTCGCTGTTTGCATCTGGTGTTTCTTCCTTTATCCAAATCCGTACCTTTGGCCCTGTCGGCTCCGGCTTGCTATCGGTGCAAGGCACCAGCTTTAACTTTTTGGGTCCAATCATCGGTGCGGGTTTATCACTCAAAGCAGGTGGCGCGGACATCAGCACCATGATGGCGGCGATTTTCGGGACGATTTTAGTTGCCTCCTTTGCCGAGATCTTACTGTCTCGTGTGCTTGAGCATGCACGTCTCATCATCACACCTCTCGTCTCTGGCATTGTCGTAACTCTGATTGGCCTGACGCTGATCCAAGTTGGCTTGGTTTCTATGGGTGGAGGCTATGCTGCAATAGGCGACGGTACTTTTGGTAGCTTAGACAAACTGGCGCTCGCTGGTACCGTACTTGGGTTAATTGTGATTTTGAATCGTTCTAAAAACCCATACATTCGTGTGGCTTCGATCGTGATTGCCATGCTAGTTGGCTATGTAATGGCATACTTCATGGGTATGGTCGACACCTCAAAATTGGGGGAAACCAACCTCGTTGCGCTACCGATTCCGATGCAGTACGGCTTGTCATTTGACTGGTCACTATTTATCCCTCTGGTGCTGATTTTCTTTATCACGGCGTTGGAAGCGATCGGCGACATTACCGCAACGTCTGAAGTATCTGGCGAGCCTGTTAAAGGCCCTATTTACATGAAGCGTATCAAAGGTGGGGTATTAGCGGATGGTCTGAACTCGGCTATCGCTGCGGTATTCAACAGCTTTCCAAACTCTACTTTCAGTCAAAACAACGGCATTATCATGCTAACGGGCGTCGCAAGCCGTTACGTGGGTTACTTTATCTCGGGCATGTTAGTGATTCTTGGTCTATTCCCGGGCGTGGCCAGTTTTGTTCAGCTGATCCCAGAACCTGTACTTGGTGGCGCTACCATCGTGATGTTCGGCACCATTGCCGCTGCAGGCGTGCGCATTATCTCGCGTGTTGACCTCGACCGCCGCGCGATTCTGATTATGGCGTTGTCATTCTCGATGGGGTTAGGTATCGCTCAGAAACCTGAGATTCTGCAGTTTATGCCTGAGTTTATTAAAAGTATCTTCTCAACTGGTGTGGCTGCTGGCGGTATCACCGCGATACTGCTGAACTTGCTGCTTCCAGAAAAACTGACAGAAGAAGATGAACTTGTCGCTCAAGAAGTGAAAGAGTCTTAATACCTGTACTTAGAAATTAAAAAGCCCAACCACATTTTTGGTTGGGCTTTTTGGTTTTAGAGGATTATTTGGTCGGGAAACTGATTTGGGCGATCAAGCCGCCTTCACTGCGATTACGCATCACCACCGAACCTGAATGTTGGATAACAATACGTTTTACAATCGCTAAACCCAGACCAGTACCTTCGCTGCCACGCGCCGTATCACCACGGGTAAACGGTTCGAACAACTTCGCGATCTGCGACTGCTCAATCCCAGGCCCGTTGTCTTCTACGCATATCCAAACCAATTGTTTGTCTGCCGTCACGCCTGTGCTGATTTTAACCCAACCGTTGCCGTAACGCAGTGCGTTGACAACTAAGTTACTCACCGCTCGCTTAATGGCAATCGGGCTGCCTTTCGCTGGAGGAAGGTGCATGTTCAAGTCCGTTTCAATCTCGACTTCATATCCCCCTTCAGAGCTCGCCACGTCACTAGCGATGGTACTGACATCAACCGACTCAAACGATTCTTTGTTTACAGGCTTTAGATAATCCATAAATTGACTGATAATCTCATTGCACTCTTCCGTGTCACTGATGATCCCTTCCGCCAAATAGCTGTCTTCTGGCGACATCATTTCAGTAGCGAGACGAATTCGCGTCAGCGGCGTACGTAAATCATGACTGATGCCTGCCATTAACAGAGCGCGGTCTTCTTCGAGCTCTTGAATCCCTTTCGACATCTGGTTAAACGCACGAGTTACCGAACGAATTTCCGATGCGCCTTTTTCTGGTAGCGGTGGGGGAATTTCCCCTCTCCCAACGCCTTCTGCCGCTCGTTGCAACGCCAATAATGGCCGGTTTTGCAAGCGAATAAACAACCAACCACCTGCGATAATTAATAGCGCCATGATCAGGCTGTTACGAAATAGCGGCGCAAAGTCCTCTTCTTGCAGCTCAGACAGCGGGATGCGAATAATGGAATTGGGCAGCTTCTCGATGTGCATCCACAAAATGTAGCTTTCACTACCTAGCAGCAGGCGTACTTCGGTTGGTGAGCCTAGCTCTTGAGTCATTTCCTCCGACATCAAATCAATAGACATCGCATGGTTAAACTCAACCGCCTTCTCGCTGTTGATGCTGTGAACTGTCACGCCCAACCTTTCTAATAACTGGCGACGCAATGGTGCATCCGATTTTAGCGGGCCATCTTCATCGAGAACCAGATTCAACTCATGAGCAAGAATTTTGTTGAACTGTTGCAGGCTTGGCATCAACGCGTAGTTAAAAACGGCGTAATAAGAAAAGACTTGGCTAGCGAGAAGCAAGGAGATGAACAGTAGAATAGATTGTGTCAGTGAACTTCGGATTCGCATGGAAATTTCCTAATGCTCCTAATTGCGAAAACCTCGGCCACCAAATAAGAAGGAAATTTGATGGTCGAAGTTTTAAAAACCGATTGCCGGTTAAGCGAGTAAGAGTTACGACTCTTTGCCGTCTGGGACAAATACGTAACCTAAACCCCATACGGTCTGGATGTAGCGAGGTTTGCTCGGATCGTCTTCCAGCATGCGGCGTAGACGAGAAATTTGTACGTCGATAGAACGCTCCATCGCCGAGTATTCACGACCACGCGCCATATTCATCAGCTTATCACGCGACATTGGCTCACGCGCGTTGGTTACCAGTGATTTCAACACCGCAAATTCACCCGATGTTAATGGCATAGCCTCATCACCACGGAACATTTCACGCGTGCCTAGATTCAAACGAAACTCACCAAACTCGACCACTTTTTCTTCTGTACTTGGCGCGCCCGGTAGCTCAACCGTTTGGCGACGTAAAACCGCTTTAATACGAGCGAGTAGTTCACGCGGGTTGAACGGTTTAGGTAGGTAATCGTCCGCACCAACTTCCAAACCAACAATACGGTCAACCTCGTCACCTTTTGCTGTCAGCATCAGAATTGGCAACATGTTATTGGCGTGGCGTAAACGGCGACAAATCGACAAGCCATCTTCGCCTGGCAACATCAAATCCAATACCATTAGGTGAAAGTTTTCGCGTGTTAGTAGGCGATCCATTTGTTCGCCGTTTGCTACACTACGGACTTGAAAACCTTGCTCAGAAAGGTAACGCTCCAACAGAGCACGCAAACGAGCATCGTCATCAACCACTAAAATTTTATGATTTTCCTGCATTGAAACATCCTTTCAGAAGCATCTATTGACGAAAATGTATCACTGTTTTTTCAAACGTGCTTGTGCAAATTGTTACTCTTTTTATCTTAGACGCGGTTTTGGGAAATTATTTGCGCGCCGCCCTAAGTATTTAGCGATATTGACTTTGTTTCGAGATGTGAACAACGCCACAAAAACGCGATGAGAGGTAGTGTTAACCGCCGCGAAGGTCGGAGTGCCTACTGGCCGTAATTCCATTCCAACTCACGTTTAGCGTCTAACAATTCTTTTTGCGCTTCATCTAACTTTCGGCGCTTTTTCTCGATTTTGTCGCTCGAACCCGACGTTTGTGCCTCTGCCAATTCTAGCTCGCGGTTTTTTACTTTTTGCGCTTTTTGTTCGACTTCTGATTGCAGTTTTTCGCGTAAATCTTCTTCCGAGCATTCATCCTCAATCGCAGCAAGGGCTCGTTTTAATCCATCAATGCGCTTTTGATTACCTTGTACTGTGGCGTATTCAATTTGCTGCTCAAGTGCAAACGCTTTGGCATCACACCCTTTTAGCTCTTCTTGAGCGACAGTAGGAAACGAAATAGCCATCGTTAACACAGCACCACAAATCACGGCTTTCATTTTAAACCTCTCCAGTAAATACAGCTCGCGCCCTCAAATGAGGGCGCATAAAAAAAAAGGGTAACATCATTGGCAAACGCACTTCGCTCGCCGAATGTTTCAAGGTCGAGGAAGTTAAGATTCTGCGCTTTGCTTGTTGTATTCAATCGAATTAATGAACCACTCTTTGTCACCTTCCGGCGTTCGAACGGTAAATTCTTCATCCACTTGCTTTTTCAACATGGCTCTGGCCATAGGGGAATCAATGGAGATGTAATCTTTGGCATCGCCATATATTTCTTCTGGCCCCACAATGCGAAACTTCTTCACATCGCCGGCTTCGTTTTCAATCTCGACCCAAGCACCAAAAAAGACTTTGCCTTCTTGTTGAGGTGAGTAATCAACGATGGTGACTTCAGGTAAAAACTTTCTGAGAAAACGAACGCGTCGATCGATTTGACGCAGCAGTCGTTTATTGAAGGTGTAGTCAGCATTTTCCGAACGATCGCCAAGGCTGGCCGCCCACGTCACGATCTTGGTGATTTCTGGACGCTTTTCATTCCAGAGGTAATCGTGCTCTTGCTTGAGTTTGTTATAACCTTCACGGGTAATCAGCTTAGTTTTCAATTTGGCTCCTATTCATTTCGGCATAAAAAATGCCGCACATTCAGCAGCATCGACGCTTACGCGATCTTCATCCTAAACCTAGAATTATACCCAAAGCCACAAGATTCTCAGAGCGGACTTTGGGTATTGGCAATTAGGTTAGGCGACGGTTCGACTATTTTTCGTAATCTGGTTTTTTCGTCACGATGTAATTGGTTTCACTCGCCACTAACGCACCGTGCTTTAAGAAGTTTTTACCCAAAATCATGCTGTAATGAAAGCGTCCGCGATCTTGCAAATTCACGCGAATTTTCTTCTCTAAGTCACCCAGTTTGACGTGCATTTCCACCACCGGACGGACGTTTGCTTTCTCGCCTTTTTTCGCAGTAATTTTCATTACGTCTACCACTTCGCGAGTAAAGGCCTTTTGCATACCGAGGTCATTTTCGTAGGTAAAGCTCACCATGTCTTTGCCATCTTTTTGGAACAGTTTGATGTCCTTAGCATTGATAGAACTGACATCCGCACCGGTGTCCAGTTTGACCGGGAAAGACATGCCTTCCACTTCGGCCACTTCGATGTGGCCGGCTCGGAACAAAGGTTTTGCATCGAGCAAGTGATCAGCGCGCGTATTCAGTAGCACGCCACCTTTAGCCATGTTGTGGCCGAAAACGAAAAACGGCTGCTCTTCATCTTTATCTAGCACGTCGATAGCAAACTCCATCGACTTTTCTTTGTTCCCGAACAAGAAGTCACCTTCCACCACAGGACGCACCATATCGCCGACTTTGAGTTTCTTCAGCACGGGTTTGGTGATTTTTTCTTCTTTGCCTTTTTCATTGCTCAAATAGAACGTCGCGACTTCGTCTTTGCCCTTTTCACTCAGTTCAAATCCATTCACGCGTAATAATGGCGTTTTCACGGTAAAGGTTGGATAAGCGGGAACCACGTAGCCATCAATGTTCACTTCCTCTTCCGGTGAAATCACCAATGGTTTGGACTTCAGTGCACTCTTAAAGGTTTTTTCCACGCCGCCGAGCAAATTCTCTTTGTCGGTATCTATCACGAAATGTTGGCTCACTACGTCTCGGCCCAGGCGGATTTGCGAACTGAACTTACTGCGGTCTCGTAAGTACACCAACCATTGCTGAGTTTCGTTTTCGTCAATCTTGACAGGCAGATACACCAAAGGTCGCTCGCTCTTGGTGGTTTTCAACATGCGCACCAATGGCAGTGTCATAGGATGGCGCTTGCCGTTCTCACCCTCTAAAGTAAACGACACTTGCTTGGCTTTTTTATCCACTTTGATGTCAAGAGCGTGAACGTTGGTGTAACGGCTGCTTGTCGAAACGCTGGTTTTGTAGGGAATGCCTTCGATTTCTACCGTCTCTTTCTTACCAATCATTTTCGCGTTGGGTTGTTCTTGCAGGTAGTCATACCCAGCAAACACCCACGCGTTATCATCTAGGTAAGTTTTGCCAATCAGGATTGGCGCAGAGAACTGTTTGCGCGAGGTAAGGTTCACCACGGTATCTACCGTATGCCCAGCAATCGTCATCGGCATTTTTACGGTTGGACGCAAAATCGGTTTTTTGCTGGTGCGACTGCGGATAGCACTGATGCGCTCAAGATCGTCGGTTACCGTGATCTCTTTGCCAGTATAAGGATGCTGAATCGTGAAACTGACGGTGACTTGATAAGGTTCAAAACTGTTGGCTTCCCATTTGGCTTGCGTGCCACCTAAATCATCGACAATTGCCCACAGCAGTTTGTCATCTTTAAGATTTTTGTATTTGGGATTGCTGCTGCTTACGTGGATATTTTCTGCATGCATGGAGGTGGTGTCAGCGCCGGTATCAATTTTACCGATGAAAGGGACGTCACTTAGCTCAGGAATTTCGCTGTAATACACACTTTCGACCCGCCCTAAAACTAACTTATCATCAAGTTGATAGATGGGATCTTGCGTGGTTGCAGAGATGGATTGCGCCCAACCAAACGGGGCTATCAGGAGAGCACTAGAGAGTGCCAGAGCCAAAGACATTTTTTTCATCATGATTATCCGTGTGAGCCAAGGTATATAAAATTAGTCGCCAACAGAACTTATAAGTTCTCAATTTAATTACAGTTTTGACATAAATCTGACCGATGTCCACCAGCGCCCGGTAAATTTTTGCGAAGCTAATTTAAAACATTGCAAATTCTATGAATGACCCCAATGTTCTATACACAACCAATATCCAAACCGAATTAAAAGAGAATACACGGATGAGCCAAGCTATCTGTCGCATGATTGCTCAAGAACTGAATGTTCGCCCAGAGCAAGTCAACGCCGCTGTCACCCTGATTGATGATGGTAACACGGTCCCATTTATTGCACGTTACCGTAAAGAGGTGACAGGTGGCCTTGATGATACCCAACTGCGTACTCTGGACAGCCGTCTGTCATACCTTCGCGAGCTCGACGATCGCCGTCAAACCATTCTGAAGTCGATCCAAGAACAAGGCAAACTGACGCCAGAACTAGAACGAGAGATCACGCAAGCCGACAGCAAGACTCGCCTGGAAGACCTTTACCTGCCATACAAACCAAAGCGCCGCACCAAAGGTCAAATCGCGATTGAAGCTGGCTTAGAACCTCTCGCGGATACACTTTGGAACCAGCCACAAACTGAACCAGAAAGCGAAGCAACGAAATATCTTGATGCGGACAAAGGCATCGCGGATACCAAAGCGGCACTGGATGGCGCTCGCGCAATCATCATGGAGCGCATTGCTGAGGATGCGAACCTGCTTGAAAAAATTCGTGCTCATCTAAACCGCAACGCGGAACTGGTTTCTCGTGTCGTTGAAGGTAAAGAGCAAGAAGGCGAGAAGTTTAAAGATTACTTCAACCATAACGAGCCACTGAGCAAAGTGCCATCACACCGTGCACTGGCGATGTTACGAGGCCGTAATGAAGGCTTTTTGACGTTGGCGATGAACGCCGACCCAGAACAAGAAGAAGGTGCACGCCAATCGTACTGCGAAACCATCATTGCCGACCATTATGGCGTGACGCTAAGCAGCGCACCGGCGGACGCATGGCGTAAACAAGTGATCAGTTGGGCATGGCGCATCAAAGTATCGATGCACATGGAAACCGAGCTGATGGGCGCAATGAAAGAACGTGCTGAAATCGAAGCAATTGAAGTGTTTGCCACCAACCTAAAAGATTTGTTGATGGCAGCACCGGCAGGCCCTCGCGCGACGCTGGGTCTCGACCCGGGTCTGCGTACAGGCTCTAAAATCGCTATTGTCGATCCTACTGGTAAAGTGCTTGCAACAGAAACCATCTACCCTCACCCACCACAAAAGCAATACGACAAATCAGCGCAAATCGTTGATCAGTTGGTGCGCAAATACAACGTGGATTTGATTGCGATAGGTAACGGCACGGCTTCGCGTGAAACCGACAGCTTTGTCGCAGACGTGATCAAACGCGGCAACCTGAAAGTTCAGAAGATCATCGTAAGTGAAGCGGGGGCATCAGTTTACTCTGCGTCTGAGCTTGCAGCGAAAGAGTTCCCAAATATGGACGTATCTCTGCGTGGTGCGGTGTCGATTGCTCGTCGTCTGCAAGACCCGCTAGCGGAGCTCGTTAAAATCGATCCTAAATCGATCGGTGTGGGCCAATATCAGCACGATGTTAGCCAATCTATGCTGGCAAAACGTCTTGATGCGATTGTCGAAGACTGTGTAAACGCGGTGGGTGTTGATGTGAACACTGCCTCTGCAGCGCTACTGACGCGCGTTGCAGGCTTGTCGAGCACCATCGCACAGAACATTGTCGACTTCCGTGATGAAAACGGTCGTTTCGAAGCACGTACAACTTTGAAGAAAGTGCCTCGTTTAGGTCCTAAAGCGTTCGAGCAGTGTGCGGGTTTCCTTCGTATTATGGATGGTAAAAACCCACTGGATGCCTCTGCAGTGCACCCGGAAGCCTACCCTGTAGTCAAAGCGATTGCCGAGAAGAACCGTAAAGACATCAAAGCACTGATTGGCGATTCGACGTTCCTTAAAGGTCTGCACGCGGTGGATTACACCGATGAGCACTTCGGTGTCCCAACGGTGACCGATATCATCAAAGAGCTGGACAAACCAGGCCGAGACCCTCGTCCGGAGTTCAAAACCGCAACCTTCGCTGAAGGCGTTAACTCGGTTGCAGATCTAGAACCGGGCATGATTCTCGAAGGCGTCGTATCGAACGTGGCCAACTTTGGTGCTTTCGTCGATATTGGTGTTCACCAAGATGGTTTAGTGCACATCTCAGCCCTGACGGATCGTTTCGTTTCTGATCCGCGTGAAGTGGTGAAAGCAGGTGACATCGTTAAAGTGAAAGTGATGGAAGTAGACGTACAGCGCAAGCGTATCGGTCTATCGATGCGTTTAAACGACGAGCCGGGTCAAGACAACCGCAGCCAACGCTCATCCGCAGCGCCGCGTCGTAATGATCAGTCACAACGTCGTCAACCTCGCCGTGATGATTCCTCATCGAACAATGCGATGGGTGGCGCATTTGCGGCTGCTTTCGCCAAAGCAAAGAAGTAGTCTAGGTTTTAACGGCTGCACTGAGATCTTGGGGTGCAGCTGGGCGACGGCTTCAAGCATCCAGAAGAAAAAAGAAAACGCTCCAGTCAGTCATGCTGATTGGAGCGTTTTTATTGGATAGGATATTGATTCGTCATAATACTGCTATCACTTCTGACGGGGTATGGGGCACGACCGAATGACCATAATGAAATTTGATCACCTTCCTGCGCTTTTCCATCAATCCTTGGTTGATCGCAGCATCCAAAATGCGCTTCGGTAAACGAAAGCGTATCGCATAGCCCTTTCCCTGATCTTCACTGTACGATTTCAGTGCCAGTAAATCGAAAAGCCTTTCAAGCGTGTCTTCCGGCTCCTCGTGATAACGCGCATCAACTTCATGATCCACTTCGTAATCGGGATGCTCAGAGGGATCCCAAGAGGACTGACGTCGTCGCTTTTCATCACTTTTTACTTTGCGCTCGGCATTGGTTTTTGCCAATGCGACCGTCGGCGTCACAGGTTCTCGGACTCTGTTGTCACGAGCAGCTTGTTCCGTCTGCACATTAACGGATGGGGCGATCAGTGGCACACTTACGTTGGTCGGTGACACAATCATTGCGAACCCTCCTCAGAGTCGCCCAACTCGTCAATATGGCTTGGCCTTATTTACGAATAAAACCTTACCGACAATTATATCGACCAAATTTTAATCAACTTTAGCTTTTTTCACTGCACGATTTTAATCCTGAGCGAAATCTCGAACTTTCGCACAAAATTCATCATGTTCGGTCATGAACGGTGCATGAGAAGATTGAGAAAAGACAAACTGTTGCGTGTGAGGCAGTTGCTGGCTGAGATCGGTCGCCACTTTAATCGGCACCAAACCATCCAAACGACCGTAAAGACGTAGCATCGGCATGGTCAGGGAAATCAAAGCATCACGCAGGTCAACATCCGCCAAAATATTTAAGCCAACCAATAGTGACTCTGGGTTCGGCTGAGGACGCGATAGCACCGCTTGTTTGAGTTGTTTAACATCTTTACGTGCAGACGGACTTCCCATGGCTTGCAGCGCCATAAAGCGCTCAATGGTCAGTGAGAAATCTTCTAGTAACTGAGAGGTGAACGCGCTCAGTACATTCGGTTGAATGCCGCGCCACGGTTTTTCTGCGGCAAATTTTGGTGAGCTGGCGACGGTGATCAGCTTACTCACTCGCTGAGGAGCATTGAGCGCAATGTGCGTGGCAACCAAACCACCCAACGACCAACCTAGCCACACTGCTTGCTCTGGCGCATCTTTTAGTACCATGGCAGCGATTTGTGCGAGGTCTTCACCATGGTGCCCAGCGCTAAAACCATATCCAGGAAGATCGACGACATGGACACAAAAATCGGTCTGCAGAGATTCGACCGTTTGCTGCCAAACTGCGCCATTCATCCCCCAGCCATGCAGCAACACCAAATCCGGTCCCTGACCGAACGACTGCCAGTGTAAATTCGTGCTCATGCTCTCAATCTCTCCCACTTATTTTATTCCTTATCGTTTCACTCAAGCGTTAGGCTGTGCAAAATCTAACCTTGAATAAGCGGTATGTTATCTCATCACTGGAAAAACATCATGCATCGTGTGCTCAGCAGTCAATGCGGTTTATGTCGCTTCCCGATTCAGGCTGCCGCTCAACCCAATGCGCTGCGTTGGTGTGGTCACTGTTATCAATATCTTACGCCAGTAAAACGCTGCCAACGCTGTGGATTGAGCTTAAAAGCTGAGGAAGCGAATATAGAGAGTATTTGCGGCGAGTGCCTCTCCGAGCCTCCACCGTGGCAACGGCTATTTACCTTGGGAGACTACGATTTTCCACTGTCTCGAGAAATACAAAGCTTCAAAGATCACGGACAAACATGGCATGTTCGCGCTTTAACGCAATTGCTTGCCCAGCGCATTTCAACTCCCGCTCCGCTTATCACCACAGTGCCATTGCACTGGCAACGCTACTTGTATCGAGGCTTTAATCAGAGCGACATACTGGCGCGACATTTGGCTGTCCACCTTAATGTGAGGTTTGATAATCACGTGTTTCGCCGCGTAAAACACACCCAGTCGCAGCGCGGGAACAAGAAATCCAGCCGAGAACTGAATTTAAAAGGCGCTTTCACCTTAAATCAGCCACCAAAGTATAACCACGTCGCAATAGTAGATGATGTGGTCACGACGGGAAGCACGGTTCGACAATTATGTCATTTACTACTTGAAGTTGGCGTAGAAACCGTCGATATTTACTGCATCTGCAGAACCCCTGCTCCTGGTGCTGTCTAGATCGCTTCACCATGCCTTAGCATCAAAAAGACTAGACCCATACGTCAACAGGAGTAGAATAGCAGCAGTAACCTACAAAATTACTCAGGTATTCGTCGTGTCAAATATTACTATTACAGAAACTGCGCAAACGCATTTCGCTAACCTTCTAGGCCAACAGCCAGAAGGCACTAACATTCGTATTTTCGTTGTGAACCCAGGTACACAAAACGCTGAGTGTGGCGTATCTTACTGCCCACCAGAAGCGGTTGAAGCGACCGACACTGAGATCCCTTACGCAGGTTTTTCAGCTTACGTGGATGAGCTAAGCCTACCTTTCCTTGAAGACGCTGAAATCGACTTCGTTACCGACAAAATGGGTTCTCAACTGACATTGAAAGCACCAAACGCAAAAATGCGTAAAGTGTCGGACGATGCGCCACTTGTTGAGCGTGTTGAGTACGTTATCCAAACTCAAGTTAACCCACAGCTTGCTGGCCACGGCGGTCACGTGAACTTGGTTGAGATTACTGAAGCAGGCGTAGCTATCGTCGCATTCGGTGGCGGCTGTAACGGTTGTTCAATGGTTGACGTAACACTAAAAGAAGGCATCGAGAAAGAGCTACTAAACCAGTTCGTTGGTGAGCTAACAGCAGTTCGAGATGCAACAGAACACGACCGTGGTGACCACTCTTACTACTAAGAGCTTATCGTCGGTAAAAATGGGAGGCTTTGGTCTCCCATTTTTGTATCTGAACAATCCATTAAACACGTGAGATTCTTCGTCACACACGACCTCTTTCAAGGTTATCGAGCGAACACTGCCGAAGCGATGAAATCAAACTAGCAACTCTTGCAGAGTTCTCATATATTAAGAATCTTACGCACCTTACAAAAGCCAACGACACCAAGGAGTCAGCGCCATGTCGAAAAGGACCCCACCAGAGATTCTCTCTTGTCAGACGGTCGCACGATCAAAACTGTTTGCTGTGGAAGCCCTCGACCTTCGCTTCTCCAATGGCGAGCATCGCACTTATGAGCGCATGAAGCCAAGTGGTCGCGATGCCGTAATGGTTGTACCGGTAACCGAGCAGGGCGATTTACTGTTGGTACGTGAATACGCTGCTGGTACAGAGCGTTACGAACTGGGTTTTCCTAAAGGTCTTATCGATCCCGGTGAAACGCCACATCAGGCCGCTGACCGCGAACTAAAAGAAGAAATTGGTTTTGGTTGTAAGGAACTCACCCCGTTAAAACAAGTGATCCTTGCTCCTTCTTATTTTTCGAGCAAGATGACGCTGTTTCTAGGTCAATCGCTATACCCTGAAAAGCAAGAAGGTGACGAACCAGAGCCGTTAGAAATTGTGCGCTGGCCACTCGCACAAGCCGAAGAGCTATTAACGCATTTGGACTTCTGTGAAGCACGAAGCATCACGGCGTTAATGTTGGCACTGAAACACTTACCAAACACCACTCACAACAACAATCAATAACGGTGTAAACCGAAAATATTGTGAGTAAGGACTATCACCTATGCCAATGACAAAAGATCTATCTCACCTGCTTCCTCAAGTTATCGAAATTGCCCGCAGTGCGGGACAAATGATTCTCGATATCTACGAGAAAAAGCAATATGAAGCGTATACCAAAAGTGATGAAACACCGGTCACAAGCGCCGATATTGCCGCGCACAAACTCATCACTGAACGTTTAAGTGAACTGACACCAGACATCCCCGTGTTGTCTGAAGAAGCCGCCGACATCAGCTTAGAGCAGCGCGCACAATGGCAGCGTTATTGGTTGGTCGACCCATTAGATGGCACACAAGAATTCATCGCACGCAGTGGCGACTTTGCGACCATCATTGCATTAATTGACAACAACAAGCCAGCGATGGGCGTGGTGTATGGGCCTGTTTCTGGCGTCACGTATTACGCATACAGCGGCAAAGGTGCGTGGAAAATCCCAGACATGTCTGAAAGCGTGAAAATCCACACGCACAAACATGAACAAGCAGGACAAAACATTGCCATTGCTATCAGCCGTCGCCAAGACATTAATCGCATCACCAGCCGCATGAGCAGCGCTTGGAACTACGACTTAATTCCTCTCGGTTCTGCAGCACTAAAAGCGTGTTTGGTGGCGGAAGGAGCGGTCGATTGCTATTTACGTTTGGGCCCTACTGGCGAATGGGATACAGCAGCAACGCAATGCATCGTGGAAGAAGCCGGCGGACGTATTCTCAGCACTCACCTCGAACCTTTGTCTTACAACGAACGGGAAACGCTAGAGAACCCGAACTTTATCGTGCTGGGCGATACGAATTTGCCTTGGGATGACATCCTGCAACGCAAAGATTAAGTACTTATACTTGCGTAACTCAACTTGTATCATTAGGCCGTAAATTCAGTTCACGGCCTTTTCTTTTTCCCGCATGAGCAGCTTTAACAGTATTTGACCTACCATATACCTAAAGCTAATTAAACTGCACAAAATCACACAATTCCATTAAAATACAAATACTTAAATAATCATCCTTGTCCCTAGTTTATTTACGTACAGCGAATAGAGGGTTTGGCCTACTATGATCCAAAAGCAAAAAGAGCTGCACATTGGCAGCTCTTTTCTGTATTACGTTGGCTCGAGATTAGAATCTGCCTTTGTAGTCAAACTCGTATTGGCCTTGTGCGTTTGGCTGTCCAAGCCATTTCAACTGCTCCCCCATGCTTGATGGGAAATCTGCGCCAGGTTTAAACCACGCTTTCGTTGAATAGCGTTGATTCGGCATCAGCTCCGCTGAAAACGCCGAGGAAACTTGCTTACTGGTTTGCTCACCTGATGCAGTTAGCACGCCATCTTGGCATTTCAAATCAGCAATAACAGGGCCGAGCTCTAAGCTTCCCACTGGACTTTGGATGCCACTGGCACTCCAAACCAATGTGCCTTCACCAGTTTTACACCACGGAGCTGCGTAAGTCGCATGACGAATGTTCAACTCCAGCTGGCCATCAACACCAACAGGCACCGGCAGGCGCGCTTGTTCGACGGCTTTCGATGCCGGGATCGACGCCACCAAATTTTCCGCGTAAGGGCCATCGCTGAGACTGTATCCAACTAAACCTCGACCGCGAATGTTCATATCGCTGCCGCGCCCAAAACGTACCGAAAATTCGGCTTTGCCGGTAAACAAGCTAGACCATTGGAAATCCCAATTCACTTGCCCTAGGTTTTGACGCTGCCAACGCACGCTAGAAGCCTGACCTTGCCAAACGGAACCGTGAGCACCTTGTATGTCGAGCCCTTTCACAGTGGGGGCTTGCTGGAGAACCCAAGAAACAGGTAACCCCATGATCAAGCTAACAGAAAAACAAACGATAAAGATTACAACGTAAAGTACTGCTCGCTTCACCTTAACCTCGCTTAAATTGCAGACGGTTCACATCAATCATGCCCGCTTGGTCTGTACGATCGATGTCTAAAAATTCAACTTCAATGCCTTGCTGCTCTTTCAAGTAGCGTAGCCAATCCACCAACTGGTTGAATGCGAGCGGTTTAATCCACACTTGCACACTGTCGTTGCGTGGTTGCACACGAATCAGTTCCACCTTAAAACGGCGCGCTGATGAAGAGACAAGTTGGTTAAGTGGCTGATTGGAAAAACTGACACCCCCGCTTTTTCTCAATGCGGTAATGTCATCAGCTTTGTCTTGTACCCATGTAAGCAATTGCTTTTCACTTTGGATACGAGATTGCGCCAACTCTGCACGTTGGCTCATCGGCTGCAGCAGCCCCCAGTAAAGAATACCAAGGATGGCGAATGCACCACAGCCCAGCACAAGTCGTTGTTCACGCTGAGAGATGCCACTCCACCAAGCTTGCGCTTGAGAAATTAAATTCTTCATCATCACCTCACTGACGCTTCAACACAAAGCTACCCATCACAACGTTATCGCTGCGATTAAGCTGACCTTGCTCAACATTAAACTTCTCAGCCAACTTCACACGAGCCTGCTCAAAAGGCTGGAAGTCTGAGCTACGTGCGTGAATGCGCACTTCACCACGTTGGCCGTCATACTTAAAACTGGTGATTTCTAGATCTTTCACCTGACCAAGCGTTGCTGGCAAGGCAGCAAGCCAAGACAACATCGCAACATCTGTTGAGCCACCAGATAAACGGCGCTCTTCATCCGTCATTTGGCGCTTTAAGTAGCTTACGGTCGGAATTCGATTCTTGTTTGGGAAAACCTGACGGAAAATACGTTCGCTTTCTTCACGATAGGCTTGTGCTTGTGCTTCGTACTTGTGGACGACGAGAAGTTGCTGAGCCACGACCACCACTAACAAAACGCCCGCAGCGATAGCCGCCTTTTGCCAAACTTTCCAGTACTTACCCCAAGAAGACTTCGGCTTAAACTCGCCAGTTAACAGGTTCGTTTTACTACTCGCGACGCCTTTTGCGAGCAACGCCATCGTCATTTCTTCTGGCTTAGGAACCCATACGCTCTCAACCGTCGATTCTGGCACGGAACTGTAGCAATCGAGTTGCCAACCTTCATGGTTTTGCAGGTAAGAAGAGAGGTAAAGATCCAGCCACGCCGAATCCACCACCGCACCTTCCGTCTCTGAGTGACGAATTAGCCATTGCTCACCAATCAGTGCCGCACTGCTGCTGTCATCACTGACAGGCAATGCCAATACATCTGGCAAGATGCGTTTGATGGTCAACCCTTGGCTAGCAAAACGCTGTAGCACGGTTTGTACCCATGCACGCTCGACCGCACACACTTGTGCTTTATCCGCTTGCTTACCCAATACGGTGAAGTGCAAGCTATCCACATCTTGCGCGACTTCATCTTCAATCAAATAAGGCAACATGTTGTCGAACTGACGTGTAGCACCAGGCGGAATGTCCACCTGAGTTAACACCACATCATTACTCGCTAGTAAAGCGATGACTTGGCGCTGGCCGGCATACGATACCAACTCATCCAAGTGTTCCCATCCGGCAAGTTCACCGCTGGCAATCACTTCCTGTTGTTCTGTCGACCACACCACCCAAGGAATGGTACTTTGTTGTTCGCTACTCAGCCGAACGGTCAGAAACTCGCTCACTGATCCCTCCAAAACGACGGCGAACGACCGTCACCGTTTCTCTATTTGTACTTTGCAAAAGGCTTCGGATACGTACTCGTGAATCATCCACCAACACTTGTGCATCCAATTCGAAGAAGGAGCTATCCACTCCTAAATAGCCTTTGGCGTTTTTCTTTACATCATCGCTCAAGCCAGTTAATTCTGACTCCGCTAGAAATTCGTCTACGCTGTCCCAACCATCGAAGGGACGCTTTTCTATCAGTTGAACCGCGTCGCTGCTGCTCAAGTTCGGTGAAAACATAGCGACTAAAATCGGCGCTTGTTCCACCTCTATCGTGTTGACGTTTAAACGCCAATCATCACTTGGGATCGCACATACCAAGGGCTCAATCTTTTGATAAATTTCACCACTCACTTGATATACCGCGCGCAGTTCAGTTTTGTCTGCCATCCAACCATTAGCCGCTAAATACGAAGGTTTCATCGATTCGTAGGTGCTGTCTTCCACGCCGGTGGTTGAACGTACTGTGCTGTCTGAATCAATGTATTCCCAAGTGGAATCGGCAATCACTTCCGCTTGATACGGCTCTACATCCGATTCTTCCAACAAACTCTGCAGCACTTGAACCAAATATGGTCGAGTGGTTTGTTGTCCGGTCGGCTGCACTCGACTTAACACATTGAGGTTAAAGCACGCTTGCTTATCCCAAATACGTCCTGCAGCTTGACCATAGTCCAATGGGTACACTTGTTCTTTAATCGCCCAAGGTTGGCTGAGGTTGATGGTATCGCTGTCTTTGTAGCTCTGCTCGATACCCACTTCAGCCAAGGCTTCAACACCAACACTGTACCAATATGCTTGCTGGTAATGGATTTGGTTTGAACCGCGCTGAAACTGCAAAAACAAACGTTCAGACATGGTGGCAGCAATGGTCGCCATAATCGCCAACAACATCAGTACAATAATCAAAGCAACACCACGCTGACGATTAGCCATTGTTGTTGCCCTCCGATGCTTTGTTTCTTTCACTTTCTGCAAGCTTGCCATCTGGCGTTAGATACGTGCGCGCAATTTCACCGTAATCCTTCAACTTCAAGACAACTGAGACAGCTTTCGGCAACTCTTTATTGCTGTCCCACTCTTTCTTCCACTGTTTACCGTCATAAAAACGCATGTCGAAAGATTCCACCTGCGTCAGCAACGGAGTGACAATGCCTTCCTGCCCAACTGGGGTATCTGGATAACGCCACCAAACACGCTGCAGGGTTTCTTCTTTAACGCGATAGCCCACTTTAGTCACTTCACCACGCGGGAACTGTTGCTGCGGGTTATGCCAACCCACACGTGCAAACATTAGGCCTTTCGCGTCGGAATCGAGTAAATAATCCGACCAAAAGATCAGTTGCCCGGCAGGGTCTTCGCCGTTGGTACGCGTTTGACGCAATGCCATTTGGCGGAAGTCGTTATCCATCATCACCATCGCGCGTTGCAGTTCATTCAAACGCTGAGTTCGCTCTTGCGACAACTCGTTACTGCGCTGAACTTGCGACACCACTTGGTATGCCGCCACGCTCAAACTAGCAAAGATTGCTATCGACACCAGCACTTCAATGAGTGTAAAACCTTTTGTTGTACGGCGCTTATTTGCGCGATTGGGATTACTGCGCCACATAGCTTCTTACCGTAACAACTGGACTCGCGTTTTTCGCGGTCGCGACACTTACATCAAATGCTTTCAGCAATGGCTGCGTGGTGGCTACAGGCGTGACTTTCCAATACCATGTACGCCCTGCTAGCTCTTCGGTACCATTCTTGGCTTTCAGCGCGCCAGTATCTAGCATCACATTCGCCATTTGGTTATCCACAACCATTGCTGCAAACATCTTTTCTTCTAAGTAGCTGACTGTGTTGATGTGTTGACTCACAGAGCGAATCACACTGATCGCCGCGGTGGCAAAAATAGCCAGTGCAACCAACACTTCAAGCAACGTCATCCCTCGCACTCGGCGACGGTTTAAGTTTGGTTGAGTTTGCTTAAAATTGCGCATTCGCATCCTCTTCCACTTCTTCACCTGGCGCTACCAACAGAATTTGCCCACTCTCTTTTCCGATCACTCGCCAACCATCGTTAAACGCATCGCCTTTTTGTGGGAAAAAAGACAAGGTAAACGGCGTGACTTCTGCGCTCGAGAAAATGAAGACTTGCGGTGGTTTCACTTTCTTTTCTTCAGTTTCGTCGGCAAACATTTCTTCAAACAGTGAACCCGGCTCGAACAAACGATCGTCTTTATCCCAAGCTCCGCCACCTAGATCCAATTGCAATGCAATGTCATCTTCTAATTTGGTTTTGCTTGGAATTTGCTTCATTTCTAGCGGCTTCCAGCCTTCAGCGGTCAAGCTAAGCAGGGTGTAGGTCTTTTTGGTATCGTCGACACGCACACCAAAATCTTTACCGCTGAGTACGGCTTCTTCGTTAAGCAACTGCAAACGCTGAAAGAAACTTTGCGCGTATTGTTTAGAGAGGTCTTTTTGACTGGTAGGCAACGTAGTGATCACCGCCACCGCGGTAAGAGATAGCAAAACCAGCACCAATAGGATTTCTATTAATGTAAAACCGTTATGTTTTCGCATTTGTTTCATTAGTGCTGGCTTGCGCTCATTTTATTGGAAGTCTTGCATGTTCCAGTTGCCAATATCCGCTGCTGGACCTTCACCGCCCTCTTGACCATCCGCACCTAGAGTGAAGATATCAATCGTGCCGTTGTCACCAGGGCTTAGGTATTGGTATGCATTACCCCAAGGGTCATTTGGAAGACGCTTGATGTAACCACCATCACGGTAGTTGCGCGGTTCTGGGTTAGAAGGCTTAGTAACCAATGCGTCTAGACCTTGGTCTGTCGTTGGGTACACGCTGTTGTCTAGCTTGTACATATCCAACGCGTTCTCTAACGCCACAATGTCAGTGATCGCTTTTTGTTGGTCTGCCTTTTCTTTGTTGCCTAGCAAGTTTGGAACAACAAAACTTGCCAAAATACCCAAGATAACAACAACTACCATCACTTCTAACAGTGTGAAACCGTGTTGCTTACTACGCTTAAATTTCATTTTTTTCTCCGAAAGTTAGATTCAAGCCACGTCTTAATTTAGACACGCCTTAATTCGAATATTATCCGCTCATCAAGTTATTCATTTCTAGCATCGGCATCAAGGTCGCCATGACAATGAATAACACCAATCCAGCCATTAATGCGATCAAGGCAGGAGTGAACACTCCCAACGCAATATTGACCGTAGATTCAAAGTTTTGGTCTTGGTTGTCTGCCGCACGCGTCAGCATGCTTTCTAACTCACCACTCTGCTCACCACTAGCGATCATATGCAGCATCATCGGTGGGAATAGACGGGTTTGATCCAGAGCTTTACGCAAGCTTGCCCCTTCACGGACGTTGTCTGCAGCAATCAACACTTGCTGCTTTACGTAACGGTTCGACATCACATCAACCGCCACTCGCATCCCTTCAAGAATTGGGATCGCACTTGAAGTACAAATCGACAAGGTACGAGCAAAACGAGCGGTATTGAGACCTTTAGAAATCTTACCGACGAGCGGCAAGCTGATGATTTTTCTGTCCCAAGACAAGCGAAAATCTGGTTTTTGCAACGCCAGTTTTAAGCCATAAAAACAAACTACTAGCACAGCAAAGATAATCAGCCCCCACTCTTGGACGAACTCACTAGCCGCCAGCAAAAATTGCGTCGACTGTGGCAGCTCTTGCCCCATTTGAATGATCGGTTCGATGATTTTGGGTACCACGGTCGCCAACAAGAACGAGACAATCGCCACCGCAAACACCACTAACACGACAGGGTAGATCATCGCTTGCAACAGCTTAGAACGCATTTTCTGACGGTTTTCGACGTACTCCGCCAAGCGCTCTAAAACCGTATCAAGGTGTCCAGATTTTTCACCCGCGGCGACCATAGAGCGAAACAGTTCGTCAAACACGTGTGGATAATCACCTAGGCTATCTGCCAATGGGTAACCTTCGGTGACTTTGGAGCGAACTGCAGCGATCATGGTGCGAATTCGTGGCTTTTCTGCTTGTTCAGAAACTGCTCGAAGACACTCTTCAAGAGGCATACCTGATTGAACAAGTGTGGATAATTGACGCGTGATCAGAGCCAGTTCAGCCGTTTTGATACCACGTTTGAAGCCCACTGAGCCTGAAGACTTAGCCGCCTTTGCTTTGGCTTCCACGACCTCAACAGGGATCATCCCTTGTTCTTTCAGTCGTTGGCGCACTTGACGAGCGTTATCCCCTTCAATCGTGCCTTTTTTTTGTTTGCCTTTTGCATCCAGCGCTTTGTATTCAAATGCTGCCATTACGCTTCCTTCGTCACTCGCATCACTTCTTCAAGTGACGTAATACCACGACGTACTTTGCTTAGACCATCACTACGAATACTTGGCGTATGATTACGAACGGCTTTTTCCACTTCTTGCTCACCTGCTTCGCGGTGAATCAGCTCTTGAACCGTTTCATCGACAAGCACTAATTCATGAATGCCGGTACGTCCGCGATAACCTTTTTGGTTACACGCTTCACAGCCTTTCGCGCGATGTAGAATGAGCGATTCACTTTCTGCCATGCCAAACAATTTTTTCTGTTCGCTGTCCGCTTCGTAAGGTTCTTTACAGTCAGAACAGAGCGTACGAACCAGACGCTGCGCTAGCACACCAAGCAGTGAAGAGGAGATCAAAAATGGTTCAATGCCCATATCACGCAGACGCGTGATCGCACCAACAGCGGTGTTGGTATGCAGCGTCGACATTACCAAGTGACCAGTCAAAGACGCTTGCACCGCAATTTGCGCGGTTTCTAAGTCACGGATCTCACCAACCATCACCACATCCGGGTCCTGACGTAAGATCGCACGTAGACCACGCGCAAATGTCATGTCGACTTTCGGGTTAACTTGGGTCTGGCCAATGCCATCGATATCAAATTCGATTGGGTCTTCCACCGTCAGAATGTTGCGCTCGTTGCTGTTGATTTCTTGCAAGCCGGCGTACAAAGTGGTCGATTTACCAGAACCCGTAGGGCCGGTCACCAAGATGATACCGTGTGGGCGACCAATGAGGTGACGGAAGTTGTCGTGTACCGAAGGAGTCATGCCCAAACTATGCAGGTCAAGGCGCGTTGCGTTTTTATCTAACAGACGCATTACCACTCGTTCACCGTGAGAGGATGGCATAGTAGAAACACGCACGTCGACCGCTCGGCCACCAATACGTAGCGAGATACGACCATCTTGAGGCACACGCTTTTCAGCAATATCGAGCTTCGCCATAACTTTCACACGAGACACCAATAACGGCGCAAGCTTACGACTTGGCGTCAAGACTTCACGCAGAACGCCGTCGACACGGAAGCGGATAGAAAGCGTCTTTTCAAACGTTTCGATATGGATATCGGACGCACCTTCTTTAATCGCTTCACCCAACATGGCATTGATCAATTTGATGATTGGCGCATCATCTTCCGACTCTAACAAATCCTCGTCATGCGGTAGCTCTTCTGCCAACGAGAAGAAATCGTCACTGTCGGCACCGATATCTTCCATCAATTGACGAGCTTCTGATGAATCACGTTGATACGCTTCAGTCAGCTTTTTATCGAAGGATTCTTTATCGATGGCTTGAGGAACGAAGCTGCGCTTAAGCACACGACGTACTTCAACCAGAGCCGCAGGATTTAGCGGCTCCACGTAGTAAAGAATTGGAGGACGCTCAGGATGCTCAGTCTCCAAAACCAGTTTAAAGCGATTGGCAAAACTGAATGGCAGACGACGCATACTTGGCGCAGTGTCTAACATATCTACCATTAGTTCTTTTCCATTTGATCGATAAACGCTTGAATTTCAGCAGGATGCTTACGATCTTGGCCAAATGCTGGGATCACAGGGATCTTCTCATCTGGCATCAATTTCAAGCCTTGGTCAGCTTTGTAAAGCTGCTCTGCACGAATAAAGTTGTATTTGCGCTGAGTGATACCATCTGCAGTCATACCATCACGGATGATGGTCGGCTTAATGAAGACCATCAAGTTACGTTTTTCGGTTTGCGTGCTGGTTGATTTGAACAAGTGACCCAATACTGGAATATCACCAAGCAGTGGCACTTTCGATTCACTTTCTAGTGCACGTTCATCAACCAAACCACCTAACACCAGCATCTGACCATCTTGGATCATCACGGAAGTGTTAAGTTGGCGCTTCGCGAAACGAACGTCAACGGCACCATTGGCACCCAATACGTTAGAGACTTCTTGTTCAATATTTAGCTGAACAGAATCACCTTCGTTGATCTGTGGTACAACTTTGAGCTTGATACCGACTTCTTTACGATCAACGGTTTGGAATGGGTTGTCGTTGTTTGAACCAGCAGTCGAGCCAGTAATAACAGGCACTTCTTCACCCACGATGAATGAGGCTTCGCCGTTATCCATCACTGTGATACTTGGAGAAGACAGGATGTTTGAGTTGGAATCCGAAGCAACCGCACTAATTAGCGCCGTCCAGTCACCCATCACGATGCTCATTGCGGCACCATTTACGCCGCCAAGAGCAGATGCAAGTGTTGAGTAGTCACCTTCTTCAGTGTACTGACGGTTTTCCCACTTGTTCGTGTCACTATTCCAGTAGCTTTCCGTTTTGGTAACGTCTTTCGCTTCTTCCAAACCAACCATGACTTGGCCAATTGGCGCACCAGTGTTGCCGTACTGGATCACGGCACCCGTTTCTAGTGACCCCCACTGAACGCCTAGGTTAATACCATCACCTTCGGCCATTTCAACAATCAAGGCTTCAATCAGAACCTGAGCACGGCGAATATCTAATTGAGAAATTACGTCTTGCAAAGCCATCATGATATCTGGCGGCGCAGTCAGAACAAGTGAGTTGGTTGCTTCATGAGCCGCAATCACGACTTCACCGCGTTGTGCACTGGATGCACCTTTTTGACCCGCTTGTTTTTCGGCTTGCAGGTTGTCAGAGACACCTTTCAGTACATCAACTAGGTCTTCTGCTTTTGCATACTTAAGGTAAACCACTCGGTTGTTACCTTTCGTTGCCATTTCTACGTCAAGTTGACGAATCAAACGTTTCAGGCGTGCACGTACTTTCGGATCGCCAGAAATCAGAATCGAGTTCGTACGCTCATCCGCGACGATTTTTGGCTCAAGAAACTCAGGCGTACTCTTTTGGTTGGTCGTTTTGTTCAGGGCTTCTACGATACGAACCATTTCAGCAGCCGAGGCATTGCGAAGCTCTACTAGCTCGATCTCTTTGTCACCAGCTTGGTCAACGCGTTTGATGATTTCTGCTAGACGGTTTACTACCGCTGCACGACCGGTGATCAGGATGATATTAGCTGGATCGTAATGAACTACGTTACCCGCCCCGGCGTTATCAATCAGCTGGCGCAATAGCGGTGACAATTCACGAACAGAGACATTTCGAACAGCAACCACGCGAGTGATGACGCTATCGCCTTTTGCGCTGCCATCACCCATAACAGGGATTGCAGAGGTCTTAGAGTCTTTTGCTTTGATGACTTTGAGTACGCCGTTGTCCATTTCTACGACTGCATAGCCGTACACTTCCAACACGTTCAGGAAGAAGCTGTAATATTGCTCTTCGTTTAACACGTCGTAGCTGCGAACGTCGATTTTACCGCGCACCGAAGGGTCAACGATGATGGTCTTTTCTAAGTTACGACCAACAATGTTGATGAATTCTTGAATGTCAGTGCCTTTGAAACTCGCACTAAATTCATTTGCCATCGCGCCTGGAACGCAGAGTAGACTCCCTGCCAGTAACCAAGCACTTTTGCTAAACCAATGTTTCACGTATGTCTCCCTGAACTTACGCTGGTTGCCTAAGTATTACAATTGGATATAGATGTCGTACTGCTGACCATCTCGCTCAACAGTCAAATTCAGTTCTTGCGGATCGCTCATCACTTGCATCAGTTGTACTGAAGAAGATGGGTCACTTAAATCGATCCCATTAAGTTGCACCGCAATATCACCAGGTTCTAGACCCACATCATTAAATAACGCCGCATCACGACCCGGAGAAACTCGGTAGCCAATAATGGCGTCGTCTTTTTTCACTGGAGAAATGGTGATGTATTTAAAGACACTCTGTGGATCTTTCGCAATCTCCTCTCGGATTTGCTCTAGTTTGTCACTCACGTCTGACGCAGGTTCTTTCTGTGCAGCTTGCACTCGAGTAGCCTGCGGCGATTCTGACAATTTTTTATACTCAACGCCTTCCAGCATTAGAGTTTCATCTCGGCCTTCGTTATCGATGATCACGCGATCGACCAACACCGCTTTTAGTGTGGCACGCGTACCTTCAATTTCTTCGCTAATTCCGTAGGTCGCTTGCTTACCACGGTTAGCGATCACCGCTAAGCTGGTTTGAGGATTGCTGCTAGCAACGGCGCCAACAAGGGTAAGATTCAGGCGTGTTTTTGGGGCGTCTTTCACAACAGGTTGCTCAACGACCACAGGCTTTTGTTCGGTGTATTTGCCAAATAAGTTGGCGCTTTGAAGGGCATTGAAATCAATCGTATTCGATTTATTGCTGGCAATAACATTACCCGCCGACGGCCTCCATTTTGGCACATCAGACGTTTGAGGGATTGCTAACCACACCACTTTACCGAGTATCCACCCAGTTATCGCAATAAATAGGCAAGTAAGTAGCAAACTGAGCTTCGCTTGAATTGCGTGGTGGTTGGACTTGATCTGAGCCAGTAGCGGTCTGCTTGATAATCCTGCACTTAGCTCTAAACGCTTCACTGAATTGATTCCTTTATTCTAACGTTAGTCAATTGGGCTATAAAAATATAACTATCGACTCTAAATTGCTAAATTTGCAATAAAATTATTACTCAACAAAGAGCAGTGAACTATATCACAACTTCCTTTTCATACCTTTTTCTTATGCAGTTTTTGCCAACTCCCTTGAAAAAAATACGCCTTGACTCCATCTGTAGGTGAATAATCCAGCACTCATTGCCACATTCGGGCAGTGATTAGATAGCGTAGTGTTCTATGAGTTCCCTAAATGAAGCCGTTAGGCTAGATAAATGGCTATGGGCCGCAAGATTTTATAAAACCCGTTCTATCGCTCGTAATATGGTCGATGGTGGTAAAGTCCACTATAATGGCCAACGAAGCAAGCCGAGTAAAATCGTTGAGTTGGGCGCTGAGATCAGACTTCGTCAAGGCAACGAAGAAAAAACCGTGATTATCGAAAAGATTTCTGATCAACGACGAGGCGCCCCTGTCGCACAGACCCTGTATCGCGAAACTAATGAAAGTATAGCGAAACGTGAGGAACACGCGACACAACGCAAACTTAACGCCCACAACCCTAGTCCGGAACGCCGCCCAGATAAAAAGCAGCGCCGAGACATCATTAAGTTCAAACACCAATAAAAGCCGGAATTACCGACGAGGAAAGCACTCCATGGCAAATAATGTTTTAAACCGCTACCTATTCGAAGATCTTTCAGTGCGTGGCGAGTTGGTACAATTGGATGAAGCGTACCAACGTATTATCTCCAGCAAGGAATATCCGGCAGCAGTACAAAAACTGTTGGGTGAGCTACTCGTTTCAACGACTCTTTTGACTGCAACTCTTAAATTCGAAGGCTCAATCACAATCCAACTTCAAGGTGACGGCCCTGTTTCTCTTGCAGTAATCAATGGCGACCACAACCAACAAGTTCGTGGCGTGGCGCGCTGGGAAGGTGACATCGCTGATGACGCTAGCCTGCACGAAATGATGGGTAAAGGTTACCTAGTTATCACTATCGAGCCGAAAAAAGGCGAGCGCTACCAAGGTGTGGTTGGTCTAGAAGGTGAAAACCTGACGGAAGTGTTAGAAGGTTACTTCGCTAACTCTGAGCAGCTAAAAACGCGTCTTTGGATCCGCACTGGCGAATTCGAAGGTAAACCGCACGCGGCGGGTATGCTTATTCAGGTTATTCCTGATGGCACTGGTTCTCCAGATGACTTCGAGCACCTAGAGCAACTGACTAACACCGTAAAAGACGAAGAACTGTTTGGCCTAGAAGCGAACGATCTACTATACCGTCTATACAACCAAGACAAAGTACGTGTGTACGAACCTCAACCAGTAGCGTTCCACTGTGGCTGTTCACGTGAGCGCAGCGGCGCGGCAATCATTACCGTTGAGAAAGCTGAAATTTACGACATTTTAGCTGAAGTAGGATCGGTTTCTTTACACTGTGATTACTGTGGCACAACATATACATTCGATGAAACTGAAGTTACCGAACTGTATACGCAAGCTTCAGGCGGCAATAAAACGCTGCATTAATTTTTATAGCTTATCAAGCACGTAATTTACCCACAAAAGGCCAGCACTATGCTGGCCTTTTTGTGATCTACCCCCCGTAACACCTAGCTTCCCACGTAATAAAACAACTGCTTAATTTTAAGTAATTAATAATCGTTTTGCCCTAGCGCAAAGGATTGCGCGCACGATAAACTATTCGCACCAATATGTGACGGGTTACCTAAAACCTTAATGAAATCATGGGCAATTTTTGAACTATCTCCCTGTTTTCTCCCCGCCCCGTTGCTAGCATGGTGAGCAGATAAAAATTAAAACATTCTTACAAAATCCCTACAAAAATCCTTATAAGGAGCACCTATGACCGTTATGGAACATACAAAGGCTGCAACACTTGATCTAACCAAACACGGACTGCATAACGTTAAAGAGGTTGTTCGCAACCCAAGCTACGAATTGCTGTTTGAGGAAGAAACGCGCGCTGACCTAACTGGTTACGAACGCGGTGTGGTTACTGAATTAGGTGCGGTTGCTGTTGATACAGGCATCTTTACTGGTCGCTCACCAAAAGATAAATACATCGTTAAAGATGCGACGACAGAAGAACACATGTGGTGGACTTCTGACACCGTAAAAAATGACAACAAACCAATCACTCAGGAAGTGTGGAACGACCTAAAAGAGTTGGTGACTAACCAGTTGTCTGGCAAACGCCTATTTGTCGTTGACGGTTACTGTGGTGCTAACCCAGATACTCGCTTGAGCATTCGTGTGATAACAGAAGTAGCATGGCAAGCACACTTCGTAAAAAACATGTTCATTCGTCCTACCGAAGAAGAACTTACAACGTTTGAACCTGACTTCGTAGTAATGAACGGCGCGAAATGCACCAACCCGAAATGGGAAGAGCAAGGTCTGAACTCTGAAAACTTCACGGTCTTCAACCTTACTGAGCGTACACAACTGATCGGTGGTACGTGGTACGGCGGCGAGATGAAGAAAGGTATGTTCGCGATGATGAACTACTTCCTTCCTCTGAAAGACATCGCATCGATGCACTGTAGTGCCAACATGGGCAAAGACGGCGACGTAGCAGTATTCTTCGGCCTATCTGGTACAGGTAAAACAACACTCTCTACCGACCCTAAACGCGCGCTAATTGGTGATGATGAGCACGGCTGGGATGACGATGGTGTCTTCAACTTCGAAGGCGGTTGTTACGCAAAAACCATCAAGCTATCGAAAGAAGCGGAGCCAGACATCTACAACGCGATCCGCCGCGATGCGCTGCTAGAAAACGTAACGGTTCGTAGCGACGGCTCTATCGATTTTGATGACGGTTCTAAGACAGAAAACACACGTGTTTCTTACCCTATCTACCACATCGAAAACATCGTTAAGCCAGTATCAAAAGGCGGTCACGCAAACAAAGTGATCTTCCTATCGGCAGACGCATTTGGCGTGCTACCGCCAGTGTCTAAGTTGACTCCAGAGCAAACCAAATACCACTTCCTATCTGGCTTTACTGCAAAATTGGCTGGCACAGAGCGAGGCATTACTGAGCCAACACCAACATTCTCTGCATGTTTTGGCGCAGCGTTCCTAACGCTTCACCCAACTAAATACGCGGAAGTACTGGTAAAACGTATGGAAGCCGCAGGTGCAGAAGCATACCTAGTGAACACCGGCTGGAACGGCACAGGTAAACGTATCTCTATCCAAGATACACGTGGCATCATTGATGCGATCCTAGATGGCTCGATTGAAGATGCGCCAACTAAGCACATTCCAATCTTCAACCTTGAAGTACCTACTTCACTACCAGGTGTGGATCCAAGCATCCTTGACCCTCGTGACACGTACGTTGACCCACTACAATGGGAAAGCAAAGCGAAAGACTTGGCTGAGCGCTTTATCAATAACTTTGATAAGTACACAGACAACGCGGAAGGTAAAGCATTGGTTGCGGCTGGTCCTCAACTGGACTAATACCGAAGCAAAACTGAGTGACCTGTGATTTGATGACAACAGTGACTTAGTTACAAAAATGCTCTTCAAGCCCCTCTTTTGAGGGGCTTTTTATTGAATCCCACACCAGATTGATACAAGCTAAAGCCTAACTGGGTTATTTGTATAACTGACCTCATCAGTTTTCCGACACTTCACTTACAGGTTCTGGCAGGGATGAAAACAGCGCGTCGAATTCTAATTCTCTTACTGGTGGTATTGATTGCCCTTCCGGCGACCATTATTGCGCTGTTAACCACCTCATACGCCAATTCTACATGGCAATGGGTTTCACCCTACCTTGGCTTACCGATCCAAGCGAAGAGCGTTCATTACGACTTCCCTTATCACCTTTCGCTGCAAAACGTTCGCTCCCAAGACGATCATCTGCCTTACATTGAACAAGTCGACGTGTGGCTGAACCCTGACATACGACGAGATGGAAAATGGATTATCGATAGCTTGCTGATAGATGGGGTGAGTCTAAAAAAAGGCATACCGACACGGCCTAACTTAGAGTCGATCCAGTTCCACCAGATTGCGCTGAAAAATATTGATTACGCGGATGCGCGCTTTTCCGTAACGGGATTGAGTATCCAAATCCAAGATCCTACTTGGCTAAACGCTCAACAATTATGGCCTTACGGCGCTATTCAGGCCTCTGCAGAACAAATGTATTGGCACGGTGAGGCGATACAAAAAGTACTGGTTGATGTGGATTATCAAGCCCAAAACAGTACCCTCTATGGCACGTCTTTTAAATGGCGAAATAGCCAAATCTCAGGGCAAGGTGAGCAATATCCGCAAGGCTGGTCTTTGGTCAATGTCACGATTGATAAGTTGGCAATCACCAATGCACAGCGACAATCTTTACTCTCTAAACCGTGGCAAGAATTGCCGTTCACCATTAACCATATCAATAGCCTCGACTTGCTTAACGCCGATATTGAATGGGGTGAATGGCACTGGCAAAACCTTGAACTGTCCATTGAAGATGCCTCACTGCCTGCGTCTCTATGGAATGCCACTGCCAAAGTGTCTTTACAAGCTGACAGTGTTCGTTTCCAAGAGCAAACCGCAATAGAGCCACGCTTGAACGCCATTTTCACACCCGAGAAGATCCAGCTCCAAGAACTGAGCCTAGATTGGCAGCAAGGCCGCGTACAGGTTTCAGGTCAATTCAAACCGACGCACTGGCAACTCGACACGGCTTCTGTTCAAGGATTGAAATGGGCTATCCAGTCTGATGACAACAAGGATTGGTGGAAGGCCGCCACCAGCGCGTTACAAGAAGTGGATATCCAAGAACTTGATATTGAACGCAGTCAGATAATCCAATTAGCGCACGAACCATTCTGGCAACTCTCGGGCTTAAACGTCGAAGGAAAAGCGCTAAAGTTAAAGCGCCAGCACCGTTATTGGGGCGTATGGCATGGCAGTCTCGACGCGAGTGTCGTGAATGCGAGCTACGACCAAGTTCTGTCTTCTCATGCTGCGATTTCGACACAAAGTGAGCAAGGGTTGTGGCAACTCTCTCGTCTGTTTGCTCCACTAGAACAAGGTTACATTGAAGGCTTTGGTCAACTTGATTTAAGTACGGCAAGCCAACCTTGGGCGCTTAATTTGAGTGCAGATGGCATTCCACTCAAACTGCTCCACCCATACCTGCCAGATGCATTCGCGGTAGATGGATTTTCTGACCTAAACCTCGACCTGCAAGGTCTATCTGGTGACAACAATATGTTGGCGTACAGCTTAACGGGGCAAGTGGAAGCAAACCTACGAGAAACGACACTACGTTCACAAGCCGATAAGTCGCTTAAGAGCATCACGTTTTCCCCTATTCGAGTGCACGCGCAGCGAGGCGCTGTATCGCTCAAGCCTGTAAACATCTCCGGCAATGTCATATCCGGTCAGCTAAGCGGCGAGTTTGACATGGCCAACAACCCACTCAGCGGTTTGACATTCCAGCTCAAGGATCACTGCGGCATAATCATAGGCGATCTGCTCGATGGTGAAATATCACGTAATGACTGCGACTCACCACAACAGCCAGACCACTTAACGCCGAACGTACCAACGAACGATGCTCAGCCGGAGGAATCGAGCTTTCATGGCATTGCAGAGGCGAACCTAGAGCAACCGGAAGAAGAGCTGGTTGAGGAGATAACAGAAGAGTTAGAGCCGGCTACGAACGAGGTCGTAGCCGAAGAAGAACTAGCAACTGAGTAGCTGCGAATAGTTGGGCAACAGCATGTACGTGCCAACGAAATCAACCGCAGGCGTATCGCCGCTGTAAATCACCACATGGATGACAATGCGCGCCTTGCGCCCTGACGCCAAGCGATCCAAATCACCACTGATACCATCAAGCGAGGTACTCGCCACCGGATTTTGCTCCACCGGATGACGATAACGAATCGAGCTGTCTGCCAAAACGATATCGCCATGCAAACCGCGCTCTTTGAGCAGTAACCACGTCATTCCCCATCCCGTCAGCGTTGCCAACGTAAATGCCGAACCAGCAAACATGGTATTGTGCGGGTTCAAATTCGGATTGAGCTGGGCACTGCATTCGAACTGATAACCAGTGTATTGGTTGATTTTGATGCCCATTTTGTCCGCAATTGGGATCTGCGCTTCCCAGCGTTGCTGCAATTCCGTACACCATTCTGGGCGACGTAACACATTCGCCATCGGATCAAGCGGCTTCACCATTTGTTGGTGACGGACCGGACCGCGTTCATCGGTCAACTCACCACGACGTTCAAAACCGTTTTTTTCATAAAACGCAATCGCATCTTCACGGGCATTACATACCAAACGTTTCGCACCTTCTTGGCGCGCAAGCGATTCCAATGCGACCAACACCAGTGAGCCCATGCCTTTGCTGCGACGATTGCCTTTCACCGCCATATAGCGGATTTGGCCATCGTTATCCGGAGTAATGTACAAACGTCCGATCGCCATTGGACGACCACGGCTATCCACAATCATGCGGTGGTGGCTCACCACGTCATATTCATCACGTTCAGAGCCTACTGGCATGCGCCATGGCTCTCGAAGCATTTGCCAACGAAATTGATAGTACTTGTTAAGCTGATTTTCGGTTGTTGGAGTTATGAGTTTGAACATATCAATCCTTTGAAAGTGCAAATCAGTAAGAATCTTGGGGAGAAAATACCCAAGTAAAATCAAACCACTTGGGTATATAGCTTAGACCATGGGTGTATCCACGCCAGATTAGACCTGTAGCCAAAAAGTCACTGGGCCGTCATTAATTAATGACACTTTCATATCGGCCGCGAAGCGACCACGCTCGGTTGGCAATTCCTGCTCACACAAGTCAGAAAAGTAGTCATACAGACGTTCAGCGTCGGCTGGATGCGCACCACGAGAAAAGCCTGCACGTGTGCCTTTCTTGGTATCTGCCGGTAACGTAAATTGAGACACCACCAAAACCTTACCGTTCACTTGTTTGACGTTGAGGTTCATTTTTCCTTCGTCGTCTTCAAAGACTCGGTAGGTGGTCACACGTTCCATCAAACGTTTTGCTTTGGCTTCATCGTCGTCCTTCTCAACACCAAGTAGGACAAGAAGACCTGTATTGATTTCCCCAACTACTTCACCGTCTACACGAACGGCTGCTTCACTGACTCGTTGAATTAGCGCTATCACTACTCTCGCTTCCTTCATTTGCTAACTGAGATTCAGCCGACGAGTGTATCATGTCTAGATCTTCACTCCAGTGCTCTTGCTCACCCAATGCTGCGGTGACTTCTGCCCCCAGCAAGACGATCATCCAGCACAAGTAAACCCAGACAAACAAGATAGGAATTGCGGCTAAAGCGCCGTAAATCAGCTGGTAAGACGGGAACTGAGTGATATAGAGGGCAAAGCCTTTCTTACTTAATTCAAACAGTATCGCCGCAACGGCGGCGCCTACAGCACCATGCGCTAAATGCACTTTTTTGTTTGGCACCAGAATGTACAAACCTAAAAATGCAAAAAATGACAGCAAGAGCGGCAACCAGCGTAAGAACAAATTGAAGGCGCCAGACAGCGTTTCATTTTCTAAGATTTGTAACGACGTGACATAAGACGTTGCTGCGATACTCGCGCCGACTAAAATCGGCCCCAGCGTTAATACCATCCAATACATCGAAAATGAGAACACCAAACGGCGCTTGTCTTTGACTCGCCAGATGTAGTTTAGATTTTTATCGATGTTGGAGATCAGCATCAGCGCAGCAATAAACAAGAAGCCACCACCGACGGCACTCATTTTGCCAGTGTTCGCCACAAACTCTTGCAGTGCAGTGTGCACCGCCTCACCAGATGCCGGTACAAAGTTTTCGATGATGTAGCCTTGCAGCACTTCGCCAACGTTCGCGAAAACAGGGAACTTCGACAATATTGATAACAGTACCGTTAACATTGGCACGATGGATAGCAAGGTAATATAGGCAAGGTAGCCAGCATTTACATTAACGCGATCATGCGTCAAACGCTTAAGAAGATACTTAAAAAACGCGACGCAACTTGGCAGTAGATTGCTCAATCTCGCCTTGTAACTCTCTGATAACTGGTTCATAGTTCATCCCATAATTAGCGTCGAGGACATAAGAATGCCTTATTTATTAGCAATTGTACTATCAATTTTCACTTTAACAGGGTGTCAATCTGCGTATTACTCTGCGATGGAGCAAGTGGGCTACCATAAACGAGATATTATGGTTGACCGAGTGGAAGATGCCAAAGAATCACAACAAGAAGCACAAGAAGAATTCACTAGCGCACTTGAAGCCTTATCAGCACTAACCAATTTTGACGGTGGTGAATTAGAAAGCGTTTACAACAACATCAATGACAAATACGAAGACAGCGAAAAAGCCGCTCAAGATGTGCGTGACCGTATCGCTGCAATCGAAGATGTCTCTGATGCCCTGTTTGAAGAATGGCAAGGCGAGTTAGACTTGTACACCAGTGCGAAACTGCGCCGCTCAAGCGAACAAAAACTGCGTGAAACCAAAGCCTCTTACAAAACCATGCTCAGCGCAATGAAGCGTGCAGAGAAAAAGATGACGCCAGTGCTGAACACACTGCGTGATAATACGCTGTATCTAAAACACAACCTCAACGCGAGTGCGATTGGTTCTTTGCAAGGCGAGTTCTCTAGCTTAGAGAAAGACATTCAATTTGCCATCAAACAAATGAACGAAGCGATCGCTGAATCGGATAAGTTCCTGCAAAAGCTTAATCAAAAGTAAATCATTCAGGCCTCCTCCTCGCGAGGAGGTTTTAGTCTGCTACCTCGCCGACTAAGCCTATTACTCTTCGAACAAAACCCACGCGATCTTCAACACTGCCCCATGGCACTTCCACCACTTGATATCCGAGCTCAACATAAGTATTGATTAGGGTTTGATGGATTTTCAGCGCTTCTTCAAAGCTGTGCGGACGCACTTCATCTTGTATGTAAATAGACGCTTCAGGTCGACAAGTAAACACCTGACTATGGTACCCAGCACTTTCAGTTAAGAAAGCTTGGTCAACGTGACAACCACCGACTTGCAGATAAGCAACAATATCTGGAATCGCGCGATCAACAAAAGCCACGTTAGTATTCAACGCTTCACGCTTTTGCTCACTCATTAGGTTCAGACACAATTTGGCAAACTCAGGCAGATTGGTCCACGGCAAAATGCCATTGTCCAATGCACTTTGCTGCTCTATCAACGAGCGTGAGCCTTCAGCAAACGTGGCGTAGCCTTGTTTACCTAATGCGTTGAGTAACGTTGTTTTGCCCGCTCCGGGACCACCGGTAATCACAATCGGCTTCATGTTATCTCCCTAAAAACAACAAGCCCCGAGCTTAACTCGGGGCTTGTATTTAAGCTAATCCGCTACAGCAAATTATTTTGCTGAACGTGAAGCACGCTTACGGTCGCTTTCCGTTAGGAATTTCTTACGGATACGGATGCTTTCAGGAGTTACTTCTACTAGTTCGTCGTCATCGATGAATTCTAGAGCTTGTTCTAGAGTCATAACGATTGGCGGAGTAAGTACCTGTGCGTCATCTGTACCAGATGCACGAACGTTGGTTAGTTGCTTACCTTTCAGTGCGTTTACTGTTAGGTCATTGTCGCGGCTGTGAATACCGATAACCATGCCTTCGTAAACTTCTACACCATGACCGATGAATAGACGACCACGCTCTTGAAGGTTGAACAGTGCGTTCGTTAGTGCTTTACCAGCTGCGTTCGCGATAAGTACACCGTTAACACGTTGACCGATGTTACCGCCTTTGTGAGGGCCGTAATGATCGAACGTATGGTAAAGAAGACCAGAACCAGAAGTTAGTGTCATGAATTCCGTTTGGAAACCGATCAGACCACGAGATGGCATGATGAAGTCCATACGTACACGGCCTTTGCCGTCTGGAGCCATATCTTTTAGCTCACCTTTACGTAGGCCGATGTTCTCCATGATACCGCCTTGGTGCTCTTCCATAACGTCGATAGTTACGGTTTCGAACGGTTCCATTAGCTGACCATCTTCTTCTTTGATGATTACTTCTGGACGAGATACTGCAAGCTCGAAGCCTTCACGACGCATGTTTTCGATCAGGATAGATAGGTGAAGTTCACCACGGCCTGAAACGCGGAATTTGTCTGGATCGTCTGTTTGCTCAACGCGTAGTGCAACGTTGTGTACCAATTCTTTCTCTAGACGCTCAAGGATGTTACGTGAAGTTACGAATTTACCTTCTTTACCAGCGAATGGAGACGTGTTTACTTGGAACGTCATCGTTACTGTTGGTTCATCAACAGACAGTGCAGGTAGTGCTTCTACTGCGTTTTGTGCACAGATAGTGTCAGAGATTTTTAGCTCGCCAAGACCAGTGATCGCAATGATATCACCTGCGTTAGCTTGCTCAACTTCGTGACGCTCTAGGCCTAGGTAGCCCATTACTGTGCCAACTTTACCGTTACGAGTTTTACCGTCAGCACCAATGATGGTTACTTGTTGGTTTGCTTTAACGCTACCACGAGTTACACGAGCAACACCGATAACACCAACGTAAGAGCTGTAGTCTAGCTGAGAAACTTGCATCTGTAGTGGACCATCAAGGTCAACATTTGGTGCGTCAACAACGTCAACGATAGTTTGGAATAGTGGTTCCATGTTCTCGCCAGTTTCGCCTTCTTCTAGAGAAGCCCAACCGTTAAGTGCTGATGCGTAAACCACTTTAAAGTCTAGCTGGTCATCAGTTGCACCTAGGTTGTCGAATAGGTCGAACACTTGGTCCATAACCCAATCAGGACGAGCGCCTGGGCGGTCAATCTTGTTGATTACAACGATTGGCTTAAGACCGTGCGCAAATGCTTTTTGCGTTACAAAACGCGTTTGTGGCATTGGGCCGTCAACCGCGTCAACGATAAGTAGTACAGAGTCTACCATCGACATGATACGTTCTACTTCACCACCGAAGTCCGCGTGTCCCGGAGTATCTACGATGTTGATACGGTAATCGTTCCAGTTAATTGCTGTGTTTTTAGCAAGGATTGTAATACCGCGCTCTTTCTCGATGTCGTTCGAGTCCATGACTCGCTCTTCAGCTTCACCGCGAGACTCTAGCGTGCCTGATTGTTGTAGCAGCTTGTCAACCAACGTTGTTTTACCGTGGTCAACGTGCGCGATAATCGCGATATTTCTTAATTTATCAATCTGTGGAGTAGCCATGGATATTGATTCACTTAGATAGATGAAATGCCCCCACGCTGAGAACGGGTGCTCTCTGGTGACATTTGCTGATTAAAAAAACGGCCATAATGTACCAGATTTTAGCAAAAAGCCTAGAAATATGTGATCTACTCCCGAGCATTTCTGTGAATTTTACGCTTAATGCCCACTTTCTTCCGCTGAACGAATTGATAAAACACAACTTTATTCTAATCGTTGCACAATACAAATTGACTCTTGCTCAAAAACTGGGCTGAATAAGCAATGCTGCTGTCACATTGTGGTGCAACAATCTTAATTCGCACCACTTTAGTGCAGACGTAGATCATTTTGGTGCAATCATTTGCACCAAACTAGCATCTAAAAACACAATTCATTGAAATTAATGGAATATTTTTTTTGGCACGGTTTTGGCTTTAGTAAACACAGCATCGATTAATGAAAAGTCAAAAAGATTAATCAATGCCGGGTTCATGAATATTTCATAAGTCGAGCTTTTACCGCTTATTAACACTGGAGGTTATCCAAGATGTCAGTAGAAAACGTTCTATCGCTGATCCAAGAAAACGAAGTAAAGTTTGTTGACCTACGCTTCACTGATACAAAAGGTAAAGAGCAGCACATTTCGATTCCTGCTCACCAAATCGATGCAGACTTCTTCGAAGAAGGTAAAATGTTCGATGGTTCATCAGTTGCTGGCTGGAAAGGCATCAACGAGTCAGACATGGTAATGATGCCAGACGCATCTTCAGCTGTGCTTGACCCATTCACGGAAGATGCAACGCTAAACATCCGTTGTGACATCCTAGAACCTGCAACAATGCAAGGTTACGACCGTGACCCACGCTCTATCGCAAAACGCGCTGAAGACTACATGCGCTCAACAGGTATCGCAGATACAGTGCTTGTTGGTCCAGAGCCAGAATTCTTCCTATTCGATGACGTGAAGTTCTCTAACGACATGTCAGGTTCTTTCTTCAAGATTGACGACATCGAAGCAGCATGGAACACAGGCAGCGACATCGAAGGCGGTAACAAAGGTCACCGTCCAGGCGTTAAAGGCGGTTACTTCCCAGTAGCTCCTGTTGACTCTTCTCAAGACATCCGCTCTGCAATGTGTCTAATCATGGAAGAAATGGGCCTAGTTGTTGAAGCGCACCACCACGAAGTAGCGACTGCGGGTCAAAACGAAATCGCAACTCGTTTTAATACGCTAACAACGAAAGCTGACGAAATCCAAATTTACAAATACGTAGTACATAACGTTGCTCACGCATTTGGTAAAACAGCGACATTCATGCCTAAACCACTCGTTGGCGACAACGGCTCTGGCATGCACGTTCACCAATCTCTAGCAAAAGACGGCGTTAACCTGTTTGCTGGCGACAAGTACGGCGGTCTATCTGAAACAGCGCTTTACTACATCGGCGGTATCATCAAACACGCTCGTGCAATCAACGCGTTTGCTAACCCATCAACAAACTCGTACAAGCGTCTTGTACCTGGATTTGAAGCACCAGTTATGCTTGCTTACTCTGCACGTAACCGTTCAGCTTCTATCCGTATCCCAGTGGTACCAAGCCCGAAAGCACGTCGTATCGAAGCTCGCTTCCCAGATCCAGCAGCAAACCCATACCTAGCGTTTGCTTGTCTACTGATGGCTGGTCTTGACGGTATCAAGAACAAGATCCACCCAGGCGAAGCGATGGACAAAGACCTTTACGATCTACCAGCAGAAGAAGCAGCTGAGATTCCTAAAGTGGCTGAGTCCCTAGAAGTTGCTCTAAATGCACTAAACGAAGACCGTGAGTTCTTAACAGCGGGCGGCGTATTCTCTGACGACTTTATCGATTCTTACATCGCACTTAAGTCAAAAGACGTTGAGCGCATCAACATGGCAACTCACCCACTTGAGTTCGAACTTTACTACTCTGTATAAGGTTCAAACTGTGTAAAATGTAAACACAGTAACAAAATATTAGGCTCGCCTCGCAGGCGGGCCTTTTTTGTATTCGTCAGTCAAGATTCGCCGTTTAACATGAGGGGATAATAAAAATACGCTTGGGCTATTTTTACCTTATAGGTCAAAGGTCTAAGCCATTGAAACGTGAAATCATCGATCAAAAGAAGGTGAGCCATGAAAGTTCAGCTTATTCCATCGCTATGTGTACTCAGCGGCACACTACTGGCCTCTGTAGCCTCGGCTCAGGTCGCTTACACTTGGGTAGACGAAAACGGCGTAGTGCACTTCAGTGACACCCCAAACCAAGGCGCGAAGACCATCGCATTGCCCAATCTTGAAGCCAGTGCACCAGCACCAGAAGTCGAGAGCACTGAATCACTTGCGCCACAAGCCAAAGCAGCCCCCGAGCCAGAAGAAGAGCTAGAAAAGAAATCGGATAAGCCTCAACCTTTGCAGCTGGCGATGCTCACACCTCAACACAATGAAACCATTCGTAGTAATCGTGGCTTGATCAATATCCAGCTGGAAGCCAATCGTAAGCTGGGCATTGGTGAACAACTGCAACTGTTCTTCGATGGGAAACCTTATGGCGCACCTCAAACGCAGCTCACTTGGCAATTAAACAACATCGATCGCGGCACACATACTATCGCGGTTCATGCTAAACGAAGCGGCAAGCTTATTGCATCTACTAGCCCTATAACGGTGCATTTACATAGAGCAAGCGTTAAGCCGACCGTAAAAGGGGCAAAATAGAAAATCGGAGTAAAAAAGTCGCATCACAATGAGGCTTTTTACTTTTTCTTCTGAGCTTTCTTCGCCATACTTAACGTTCTATTGCACCATTATTGTGCATTGCACAATCTCAACGCAAACAAGGACGTAATGTGGATACCAGTCTCCCTAGTGCCATACTCAACAACATGGTCACAGCAACGCTGATTCTTGATGATGGATTGGCCATCCGCTATGCCAATCCAGCCGCTGAGCTGTTGTTTTCGCAAAGCGCTAAGCGCATTGTCGAACAATCGCTTTCTCAACTGATTCAGCATGCATCGTTGGACTTGGCCTTACTGACTCAGCCATTGCAAAGTGGCCAAAGCATTACCGACAGTGACGTGACGTTTGTCGTCGATGGGCGTCCGCTAATGCTGGAAGTCACAGTAAGTCCAATCACTTGGCAACGACAGCTCATGCTGTTGGTTGAAATGCGCAAAATAGATCAACAACGACGCCTCACTCAAGAGCTCAACCAACACGCACAGCAACAAGCCGCCAAACTGCTCGTGCGCGGTTTAGCTCATGAGATCAAAAATCCACTTGGCGGATTACGCGGTGCGGCGCAGCTGCTGGAAAAAATGTTGCCCGATCCATCGTTAACCGAATACACCCACATCATTATCGAACAAGCCGATCGATTAAGAGCGTTAGTCGACCGCCTACTTGGCCCACAGAAACCGGGCAAAAAGACACAAGAAAATCTGCACCAAATTCTGGAGAAAGTACGCCAATTGGTCGAGTTAGAATCTCAAAACTCTATCATCATCGAACGCGACTACGACCCGAGCTTGCCCGAGATTTTGATGGATGCGGATCAAATAGAACAAGCGATGTTGAACATCGTCAGCAACGCGGCACAAATTCTTGCTCATCAAGAGCACGGCAACATCACCATTCGCACCAGAACGGTGCATCAAGCCAACATTCATGGCAAACGCTGCAAATTAGCGGCGCGCGTCGAGATCACTGATAACGGGCCGGGCATTCCACCAGAATTACAGGACACCTTGTTTTATCCCATGGTCAGCGGGCGCGAAGGCGGCACCGGACTTGGGTTGTCCATCTCACAAAATTTGATCGACCAGCACAACGGAAAAATCGACGTTGAAAGCTGGCCTGGCCACACCACTTTTACAATATATTTGCCGATTTGACCTCACGAATGGATTTCGTTGAGCGCCAATTTACGGTTTTTGCTGCAAGGATTAGTACATGAGTAAAGGATATGTTTGGGTCGTCGATGACGACAGTTCGATTCGCTGGGTGATGGAGAAAACGCTCTCCTCAGCCAACATAAAATGCGAAACCTATGCCGATGGGGAAAGCGTTTTGATGGCGCTTGAGCGCGAAGTGCCAGACGTACTGGTGTCTGATATTCGCATGCCCGGTATCGACGGATTAGAACTGCTCAAGCAAGTGCAACGTGATTACCCTGATTTGCCCGTGATCATCATGACCGCGCATTCCGACTTAGATGCCGCCGTTAACGCCTATCAAAAAGGCGCGTTCGAGTACCTGCCAAAACCGTTTGATATCGATGAAACCTTAACGCTGGTCGAACGTGCGATTGCCCACAGCCATGAAAACAAACGCGAGCAATTGTCTTCAGAAGATGCCCCGGCCGACACGCCAGAGATCATCGGTGAAGCGCCAGCAATGCAGGAAGTGTTCCGCGCTATTGGCCGCCTTTCTCGCTCGTCGATTTCCGTTCTGATCAACGGTGAGTCCGGTACGGGTAAAGAGCTGGTTGCTCATGCCCTTCACCGCCATAGCCCTCGCGCCAACAAACCTTTTATCGCTCTCAATATGGCCGCGATTCCAAAAGACTTGATTGAGTCTGAGTTGTTCGGTCACGAAAAAGGCGCATTTACGGGCGCGAACAGTGTTCGTCAAGGCCGCTTCGAGCAAGCCAACGGAGGCACGCTCTTTTTGGACGAAATCGGTGACATGCCGCTGGATATCCAAACTCGTTTGCTGCGCGTGTTGGCAGATGGTCAGTTCTACCGTGTTGGTGGTCACTCTCCGATTCGTGTCGATGTACGTATTGTCGCCGCCACGCACCAAAACCTCGAAAAGCTGGTACACCAAGGCGATTTTCGTGAAGACTTGTTCCACCGCTTGAACGTCATTCGCGTACAAATTCCTGCGCTTCGTGAACGTAAACAAGATATTGAAAAGCTCACACAACACTTTCTGGTACGCGCCGCAGATGAGCTTGGAGTGGAAACCAAAACCTTGCACCCGTCGACGGTCGAAATTCTCAATCGACTCAATTGGCCGGGCAACGTACGTCAGCTAGAAAACATATGTCGCTGGTTAACGGTGATGGCGAGTGGCAGTGAAGTATTACCGAACGATTTGCCTTCAGAGCTTTTGGAAGAGAAGAAGACCGTTTCGGATTCAACCAAAGGTAGCTGGCAAGAACAATTGGCGGACTGGGCACGTCAATCGCTCGCTGCGGGGGATAAAGAACTACTTTCTTTTGCATTACCAGAATTTGAGCGCATTTTATTAGAAGCTGCACTGGAGCACACTAAAGGTCACAAGCAAGATGCCGCTAAAGTATTAGGCTGGGGACGCAATACGCTAACCAGAAAGTTAAAAGAGTTGTACTGACCGTCACTTAAGCAGTGAGTTAACAATGAGAGTGCTTAGCGCTCGATATTAACAGAAATGTCAGTACAATTAAGGTGAACCATCCCTAATGTGACTAGGCAATGTCTACTGCAAAGACTCAAATTACACTACGTACTGCTGTACTCATCCCTTTTGTGATGATTTTCTTACTGGCTATCGGTGTGATTGTCTACGTCCAAAAACAAAGCTATGAAGAGGTGGTGACCGACATCAGCGATAAACAGCTGTCGGTGTTGACCGAAAGTGTCTACGACCACCTCAATAGTTATCTGCGAAAACCGTTTACGGCGGTGATGACGCTTGCTCACAACGTGAGTTATCACAACCTGTACCATCCCCATGATACGCGAGATGTCCAAGCCTACTTATTGAGTGCGTTTCAAAACCTATACCGTTCTATTCCGCAGCTGGATGTGATCGCTTTTGGTTCGGAAACTGGCGATTTCGCGGGTTTTCGTCGCGAGATCTCCGACGATTACACCTTGATGGTTCAAGATAAATACACCGATGGTAAGTTAATCATCTACGGCACAGATCATGTCAGTAACGATATTCGTACTGTCATCACGCCTTACGATCCAAGAACTCGTCCTTGGTATCAACCGGTCGCCAAAGACGAAAAACCGATGTGGTCAAAAATCTACACCAATGCGGATGAGCGCCAAGACATCACCTTATCTGCTATGACACCGGTGTACGAATACCAAGAGTTTGTGGGCGTATTGGTGACGGATATTCGTATCAATACCTTCAACGAGTTTCTACGCGTCATCAAGAAGAACACCAAAGCATCGGTCTTTATCATGGACCAAGAACACCGATTAGTGGCACATTCTGGCCCTGGCAGCGTGGTGTCTTGGGGCACCAAGTTTTCGGATAAAGGTCAACGCTTGTTCGCCTCTGAAAGCGCAGACCCTATCATCAAAATCAGCGCCTCCCGCGTGCGTGGTTTTGACTTGTACCATACAGACCAACCGTACACGTTTGAGTTTGACCACAGCGGCCAACGTATTTTTAGCCGCATCACGCCCTACTACGATCCAAACGGTTTAACTTGGTTCATCGGCACTTCTATCTCGGAATCTGATTTACTTGGCCTCTTACCGAAAAGCCAAGAGAAAAGCTGGATTGTTGGTATCGTCGTCAGCTTGTTTGGTATCGGCTTTAGTTGGGTCATATTCGAACGCGTGACTCGACCAATCAACGCTACTGCCGATGCGGCTCAACACCTAGCAAATGGCGATTGGGATAGCTCAATGCCCCAACCTGGCCGTGTGTACGAAACGACCGTGCTTGCAAAAGCCTTTAATGAAATGGCCAGCAACCTCAAAGCCTCATTTAAGGCGCTGCGCGATCAGCTGGTGTATGACTCATTAACTCGACTCTACAGCCGCCAAGGATTAATCGAAATCTGCGAAAACAAACCCAATTTGTGTCACGGTAGTTTGTTCTTATTGGGGATCAACAAATTTAGAGATATCAACGACAGCGTGGGACACCACAATGGTGATCAGCTGTTGGTTAGCATCGCAGAAAGGCTGAAGCAACAATTCCCAGACAACACCATGCTGGCCCGAATTGGTGGCGATGAGTTCGCTCTGTTTATGCCAGATATGGATAAAGACGTAGACATCCGTTTAACAGAACGTCGCCTACAACAACTGTTCGCAGCACCATTTATGGTTGAAGGTGAAAGCGTGGTGATGAAGATCTCACTAGGGATTGTGCAAACCAAGCATGGTGAGAACATGCCGCTTTGGCTACGCAATGCCAGCATTGCTCTGAGCTACGCGAAGCAAGATCCACTGACGGGCATTTGTTACTACAGCCCAGAACTCGCGAGCGCATCGAAGTTTCGTACTCAGCTGCTCACGAAGATGCAAACGGGCATCGACAAGCGCGAATTTGTGCCTCATTATCAGCCGATCATCGATCTCGCGAGTGGTAACGTATGTGGCGCTGAAGCCCTAGCTCGCTGGAATAGCGAAAGCGGTATGATCTCACCATTAGATTTCATCCCAATCGCGGAGGAAAGCGGCATGATCAAAGCCATTGGCCAACAAATCTTGCTGCAAGCGTGCCGAGACACATACAAAGCCATCGAGAACAAACAGTGGCCGTCAGACTTCCAATTGCACGTGAACATTTCGGTCAATCAGCTCTCCTGCCCGGCATTTGTCGACACCGTGACACGAGTGCTGGATGTCACCAAGCTGCCTGCAAAAAACCTCACGTTAGAGATCACCGAGTCGCGCATTATTGATAGCGCACCAACGACTCTAGAAAACATGACGAAGTTGCGTGATATGGGCATTGGCATTGCCATTGATGATTTTGGTACGGGTTACTCTTCCCTTGGTTATCTGCATTCACTGCCGTTCACTTGCTTGAAGATCGATCGCACGTTCATCAATCAGCTCACCAAAGAGAACCTCGACAGCTCAGTAGTAGCCGCAGTGATCAATATCACCGCCGGACTAAAAACCAATGTCGTGGCAGAAGGTGTAGAAGACAGCACGCAAGCGCAACTGTTGCGTTCGCTGGGCTGCCATCAAGTCCAAGGTTTCTATTACAGTCGCCCAATTCCTCTGGATGAATGGCCAACACATTTGGTTAACATGAAGTAGAAAAGAGCGAGAATCGTTGAATTCCTAGTCATCCTCTACTGACAATCTACCTAACTGTTATTTATACTTAACTGCAAATCTTACCCATGTATTGTCACAGATAATGTTTGGGCCCTGTTCCAGTTCATAACTATCCGGATCGACATAATGATAACTAAGAATCTTCCTCTAACTGATTTGCACCGCCACCTTGACGGTAACATTCGTACTAAGACTATCCTTGAGCTTGGCCAAAAATTTGGCATTGCTCTGCCAGCGTACGATATTGAGTCTCTCACTCCACACGTTCAAATTGTCGAAGCGGAACCATCTCTTGTTGCTTTCCTTTCCAAGCTTGACTGGGGCGTAGCAGTACTGGGCGATCTTGACGCTTGTCGTCGCGTTGCTTATGAAAACGTTGAAGATGCGCTAAACGCACAAATTGATTACGCCGAACTGCGTTTCTCACCATACTACATGGCGATGAAACACAAACTGCCAGTCGCTGGCGTGGTTGAAGCGGTTGTCGATGGCGTACAAGCAGGCATGCGAGACTTTGGCATCAAAGCGAACCTTATCGGTATCATGAGCCGCACATTTGGCACAGATGCATGTCAGCAAGAACTGGATGCCATTCTAAGCCAGAAAGACCACATCGTAGCAGTAGACCTTGCAGGTGATGAGCTTGGCCAACCGGGCGATCGCTTTGTCTCTCACTTCAAACAAGTACGTGATGCAGGCCTAAACGTGACAGTTCACGCTGGTGAAGCTGCGGGCGCTGAAAGCATGTGGCAAGCCATTCAAGAGCTTGGTGCAACGCGTATAGGCCACGGTGTGAAAGCGATTCACGATCCAAAACTGATGGATTACCTAGCGGAAAACCGTATCGGTATCGAATCGTGCCTGACGTCGAACTTCCAAACCAGTACGGTCGATTCTCTAGCAAATCACCCACTGAAACAGTTCCTAGACCACGGCGTTCTAGCGTGTCTAAATACGGATGATCCTGCGGTAGAAGGTATTGAGCTACCTTACGAATACGAAGTGGCGGCGCCAGCAGCCGGCCTGAGCCAAGAGCAGATTCGCCAAGCGCAAATCAATGGCCTTGAGCTTGCTTTCATTTCTGATGCAGAAAAAGCAGAACTGAAAGAAAAAGTTAAAGATCGCGTTTAATCAGCGCAAAATTATAAAAAATGCCAGCATTTGCTGGCATTTTTTGCATTTGGAATCGGCAAGCGATGATCAAATCACGCGAGAAAATTGCTGCTGACGCGCTTTTGCTCGCAGATATTTATCGAAGCTCATACAGATGTTACGAATAAGCAGGCGACCACGCAGTGTCACTCGAATTTCATTGTCATCCACTTCCACCAACTCATCATTGATGAACGTTTGCAGCAATTGCAGGTCTTCTTTGAAGTACTGATCAAATTTCACTCTGAATTCAGATTCGATCGCTTTTTTATCAAGCTTAAAGTTACAAATCAGCTGCTTAATGACTTCACGACGGAGCAAGTCATCCGAATCGAGTGAGACACCTTTCCACAATGCGTGGCGAAGGTCATTTACTTGAGCGTAGTACTTCTTGAGCTCTTTTTGGTTTTGCGCGTACGCATCACCAATCATTGAAATCGCAGAAACACCAAAGCCCACCAAGTCACACTCTCCTTGAGTGGTGTAGCCTTGGAAGTTGCGATGCAACACTCCTTCACGCTGCGCAACGGCGAGTTCGTCGTCAGGCATCGCAAAATGGTCCATGCCGATGAACTGGTAGCCAGCCCCCGTCAAAGTTGCGATCGTGTCTTGCAGGATCGCCATTTTCTCTTCTGCTTTTGGCAAATCTTCGTCTTTAATTTTACGCTGCGCAGCAAACAATTGCGGCATGTGTGCGTAGTTAAAGACCGACAGACGACCCGGCTGCATTTCCAGCACTTGTTCTAACGTCTTCGCAAAAGAGGCTTTGGTCTGCTTCGGCAAACCGTAGATCAAATCGAGGTTGGTCGAACGGAAACCCAACTCTTTCGCACGTGCCACCATCGCAAAGATGAATTCTTCATCTTGCTCACGGTTAACCAATTTTTGCACTTCTTTGTTGAAGTCCTGAACGCCGATGCTCAAGCGGTTGAAGCCTTCACTGCGAAGATGATCCAACATGGTGATCTGAATTTCACGCGGGTCTACTTCAATGCTGATTTCTGCGTCATCACTGAATGTAAATTCTTGGCGTAGCAAGTTCATCACGCGAGTGATTTGCTTTTCAGATAGAAACGTCGGTGTACCACCACCAAAGTGCAATTGCGTCACGGTGCGACCAACGAGCAATGCAGCACGTTGACGAATTTCATGTTCAAGCACGTCGAGGTATTCATCCGCTTTGTGCGAGTGGCGTGTAATGACTTTATTACAACCACAGTAGTAGCAAAGCTTATGGCAAAACGGAATGTGTACGTACAGCGATAACGGACGCTCTGGGTACTGAGTGCATGCCATATCATAGTCTGAGATGGTAAACGCTTCATGAAACTCCAGCGCCGTTGGGTACGACGTGTAGCGAGGACCGGAATAGTTGTACTTATCCAATACCGCTTGATCCCAGACGATTTGCTGTTTCGATTCAGTGTGTTGATTCGACATGGTGGTACTTTCCGTTAAATGCTAGGGCAACGAAAGCCGTCACCCGATATTCAGAATCGCTATTTTGCCATACGACGATGGCAACCGTGGCAACACCTGATGGCTTTTTAATTATAAATCCAAAGAAGTGCTAGCGTGATCACGATAGCCCCAATGGTCATAAAACAAACCAATGGGGATTATCGTTAAAGCATCTGAATATTGATTTGATTATTCAGTGGCTGGACGTTTTTCTGCAACACTTTGAGTTCCTCGATGATCGCATCTGTTAAGCGGCTTTCCGCTTTCTGACGCGTCAGGTTCTGTTGCATACGTTCTTTCTTGGCAAGTTGCTGACGGTCTTCACCGCGCGCCATATCTTTTACGATATGGTAAAGCTCGGAAATTGCAGGGTACACTTCGTCGAAGTTCACACGATTCTCACCTTGAACATAATCCATGATGCAGTACACGCGAATACTGATCTCCGACAAATCGCACTGGCCTTGAATGCCTGCCTGACACAAGGTATGCACATTCTCAAAAATGTTGGCATTACGTTTATCGATCGCCAACTTTTGATGCTTCAGCTGCAATTCCTTTTGCTTTTTCAATTGAAGCAGAAGGTAACCTGCATAAGAAGCCAGCGCGATAATGATCACTGCACCCGCAATAGCTAATAAGGTTACATTCATGGCTTAATTATCCTTTGTAGTCTTCGAAGTTAATATCGTCGAAATCCGCTAATAAATCATCGTCATTACGAGAACCTTTCGTAGAAGAAACGGTAAAATCTTCCTCTTCTTCAGGTTCTAGCAGACCAAGTTGGTCCATTAGCTTTTCAATACGATCAAGCTTCTCATCCACGTATTTTTGTAGACCTGTACCTAGGTTTTCACCCGCTTCAATGCGATCCAACAACACGTTCAATTGCGCGTCATTTTCTAGCATTTCTAGCTCTTGTTCCGCAGATAGACGACGCTCTTGCTTTGTCATCTTCTTCACTGGTTCAACAATCAGAGGGATCTTCTTCTTGCTGCCTAAACGTGGGTCACGATTTTGCGCAGAAGATTGCTTTTTCTGTTCGTTAACTTCTGAGTTGCGGCTACCTGTCTTCAAGCCTTTACGCTTTTTCGCGCGCTTGCGTAGACGGCCTTCAACGTCAGATTCGGTACGGTTACGAGTTACAACAAACTCAGGTGCGCCAGCGGCACCCGGCTTTCTAGATTTCTTTTTACGGCTCATTACTGGGTCTTCCTCAGTAAAATTACATCATTACCAATAAATTCGAGTTCGAGCTTATCCCGCTCAGCAAGGAACTGGAAGGTATCACGGCTAAAGAACACCACGTGAGTTGGGTCATTCTTATAGTGCCATGATTTAAAAGCCTCCACGTCGATGACCATTTTCGTCATCAGGCCAATCCAGCCCCCTGGCTTAACTAAATTCAACCATTGCTTCCACACCACATCAGGGTGGTAGAGGTGCTCTATCACCTCTGTCGCTGTCATGAAGTCATACTGCTTTTCTAGCACCGCAGTATCTGGGTGATAGTAAATATCGTACAACGCCATGTTGTGCCCTGCTTCTTCTAGCATTAAGGAAAGCGTCGGGCCCGGACCACAACCAAAGTCGATTCCGTTCGATTGTGGTGAAATTCGCTCTGTGATTGGGTCAGCAATACGCGACAAAAAACGTCGATAGCCCATATCTTCTGGGTTGTTCTCATGCAAATCATAGTGAGCTTTTTCAGTTTCCGCATCCAAACGTTGGTCTGGATTAACGAATACCAAGTAGCACTGCTCACATTGAAGATATTCGCGATGCTTATCTTCAAAATAGTGACGAGTATGCTGATTGTGGCATAAAGGACAGGTATGCATGCTGACTTCCTCAAACAGGGATGCGAAACATACCAGAAAGTGGACTCAGATTGGAGAGGCACTGAATACTTTTTCAGCAGTTTTTGTTAAAAAACTTTGTTTAAGAACCCATCGAAAGGCATCAGTGTAGTAATCCCTCTTCAGATTGGTGGTTGCCGAGAAAAAACGGCATAAAAAAAGCGACAGTCAAACTGTCGCTTTCTAAGTGCCATCAAGTGGCGAAACTGTGTTGCACGCATTTAGTGCACCAAGAATCCTTTTGTTTTTCGTGCTTTCCTTGCCAAAAAGTGTTGTTTTTCATCTTCCTGATGAGTTTTGGCTATCCCTTTACTTCCTGTCTTCTGAGCAACTTCCTGTGCCTGATCCTTTCCACTGTCTTAACCATAAGACGAGATGACCATCCGTATCGAGCAGGCTCCTTGCCTACCTAATTCCGTTTTCCGATCACCAAGCTATCCTAGCTTGCGTCCATGAAGACCTTGAATCCGTGGTCTGAAATCCTGCAATTCACCCCCTGTGAACGCTTTCTACTTTACGTAATCCCGACGCACTCACAAGTTAGCAGCAGGAAATATTAGCGATGATTTTTTCGCAAAAATTAAAAACATCAATTAATCAAAAGGTTAAAAATAAGAAGAAGACATTCGCAATCGAAGGTATGGCAAATGTCTTACAAGCTTTCGAGCAGATATCGATGACACCCTCAAAAATCATGTGTGAGCCACATCACCAACAAAAATGCCCCAGCGAAATCGCTGGGGCATTTTTGTACAACTTTGCTCGAACTATGTAGGGGTATCAGTGCAGACCGCCAACGTATTTCGACAGAACTTCGATATCTTCATCTGTCATTTTCTTCGCGATGTCACGCATCATGGCATTCATATCGTTGCCACGGTTACCATCACGGAATTTTTCTAACTGAGCTTTGATGTAGTCAGCGTGCTGACCAGAAATTTTAGGGAAACCTGAAAGCTCAGTACCGTTACCACGCGGACCGTGACATGCCATACATGCCGTTAGACCACGCTCTGCATCACCCGCGGTGTAAAGCACTTTACCTTTTGCTACCACATCTTCAGGTGTCGAGCTTTCTGAAGTTGGTAGAGAAGAGTAATATGCTGCAAGATCTGCGATGTCTTCATCGCTTAGCGGCATTGCCATGCCACTCATTACAGGATCGTAACGACCTTGTTTACCACCACTTGTCATACCTAGCTTAAGATCTTTTAACTGCTTCTCAAGATACTTAGCGTGTTGGCCTGCTAGTTTAGGGTACATTGCGATTGCACTGTTGCCATCTGCTCCGTGACAGGCGACACAGGTTTGTGATTTTGCTTTACCAGCCTCAATATTACCTTGGGCCCATACTGAGCAACTGGCTAAAAGACTCAAAATTAGCGCTAATTTCTTCATGACATTCCATTATAATTATCAAGCTTCCAGTACCACGGAATGTGAACATACCGCGTACACTCATGGTACAATAGGCGACCTTATGCCGAGCACGGTTATTTTACACAATTTCACAAAAAAGTAATCAATCGACTACACAAAGTCGAGATGGAGTTAACAGTGAGCGTAAAAATTCATTACCAAAATACGCATTTCATCACCAGCGCGCCCGATATTCGCCACTTACCGGAGGACGAAGGTGTCGAAATTGCGTTTGCAGGACGCTCAAACGCTGGTAAATCGAGTGCACTTAACCGTCTAACTAATCAAAAAAGCTTAGCCAAGACATCAAAAACACCTGGTCGTACCCAATTGATCAACCTATTCAAAGTAGAAGAAGGTTGTCACATTGTCGATCTACCGGGATATGGTTTTGCTCAAGTACCGGTAGAGATGAAAAACAAATGGCAGAAATCTTTAGGTGAATACCTACAGAAACGCGAGTGCCTAAAAGGCCTAGTGGTTCTGATGGACATTCGTCACCCAATGAAAGATCTCGACCAGCAAATGATTTTCTGGGCTATCGATAGCCGTATTCCAGTACAAGTGTTGCTAACTAAAGCTGATAAGCTAAAAAGTGGCGCACGTAAACAGACACTTCTGAAAATTCGCAAACAAGTGGAAACTTTCGGTGGTGACGTTTCGGTTGATGTTTTCTCTTCTCTAAAAGGATTAGGGGTCGATCAGCTGCGCGCGAAACTGGATACCTGGTTTGCACCAGCATTGGCTCATCTGATTGAAGAAGACGATCTAGAGATGCCAGAGAGCAACGAAGAATAATTAACAATATTTGTTAAATTTTTTCGACACAGCCCTGCCATTTGGTGGGGCTTTTGTTTATCTAGACAAAGCAAAAACCGGAATTTCAGGCAATAAAAATCCCCACCTTCCTGGCAGGGATAACGGGAGAGAAAAATTGGTAATTATTGTTATGTTGCAAAGCATTACTGAACTATCGAATGATTTCAATAGTTCAAAAAGTCATCTGCTTTTCTAATCTTGAGTCTTTTCGTTTACCAAACATTAATAAAGAAAATTAAATTCAATAAGTTAGATAAGTTTCACCCCTCAGAAAGGCCGACTTACTTTCTTTCGAGAAAAAATAATAGTGTGAATGGCGTAAATTTACAGGATGAATGAGTCGAAGAAATAACGACAAAAAATCAGTGGAAGCAAGTAGTTAGCGAGAGAGAATTGCGAGGACAGCGCCAAAATGGATAAGAAACTGAGTTAAAAGGAATTTTTCTTTCGCCCAATAAAAAACGCCCCAGTCAAAAACTGACTGGGGCGGCTGAATCAGCCTAATCCAATAACGTGAAACAAAAGGTCTGAAAGATAGAACATCTTACCTCTGTACCCTACGCGATCTAATGTACAACAATTGGTCAGAATTGCAAAGATTTTTTGTAGTTTTTTTTCATGAAAGTTTTATTAAGCAACATTAATTTTCAAATCCAAGTTGCTTTTTTAATGACACAAAAAAGCCAGCGTTTGTGCGCTGGCTCATACTAAATCGACCAAATTGATTTAAAAATGATTAGTGTGCTTGATCCCAGTTGTCACCGTGACCAGCTTCTGCCACCAAAGGCACTTTCAACTCTGCTGCAGATTCCATCAATTTTTGTACTTTACTTTCAATTTCGGACAAAGACGACTCTTCGACTTCAAATACCAGTTCATCGTGTACTTGCATCAAAAGTTTTACGCGACCATTGCCTTCTTCTTGAATCCATTGATCCACTAGCAGCATCGCTTTCTTAATAATGTCCGCTGCAGTGCCTTGCATTGGCGCATTGATCGCCGCTCGTTCTGCAGCTTTACGACGCATACCATTACGCGATTTGATTTCTGGCAGATGCAAACGTCGACCAAAAATGGTTTCTACATAACCTTTATCAGCTGCTGCGCTGCGCGTGTCTTCCATGTACTGCATTACACCTGGGTAACGCTCGAAGTATTTGTTCATGTAAGCTTGCGCTTCACCACGAGGAATGCCCAGCTGTTTTGCCAAGCCGAATGCGCTCATGCCGTAAATCAAACCAAAGTTCACCGCTTTTGCACAGCGACGCTGCTCACTTGATACCTGATCAATAGACACTCCCATGATTTCTGCTGCGGTTGCTGCGTGAATGTCTTTACCGTCACGGAAGGCATCAAGCAGCGCTTGGTCGCCAGAAAGGTGCGCCATAATACGCAGCTCGATTTGCGAGTAGTCGACAGCCAGAACCTTGTAACCTGCAGGAGCTACAAACGCCTGACGAATACGACGACCTTCTTCGTTACGGATTGGAATGTTCTGCAAGTTTGGATCAGTAGACGACAAACGACCTGTCGCAGTCACCGCTTGATGGTAAGAGGTGTGTACACGACCAGTTGAAGGGTTGATCATCTTCGGCAGCTTGTCTGTGTATGTCGACTTCAGCTTCGCTAAACCACGGTATTCTAGGATCAGTTTTGGCAGTGGGTAATCCAACGCAAGCTCTTGCAACACCTCTTCATTGGTTGAAGGTGTGCCAGATGGTGTCTTCTTCACAACAGGTAGGCCCATTTTTTCAAATAGGATAGCTTGCAGCTGCTTCGGCGAGTTCATGTTGAACTCTTGTTCTGCGATTTCGTAAGCTTTTTGTTCAAGCTCTTCTAAACGGGCCGCGATTTCTACCGATTGAGCGCTCAGCTTCATGTCATCAATCAGAACACCAGTGCGCTCAATGCGAGACAAAACAGGGACTAGCGGCATTTCGATTTCTTCGTAAACCGATTCTAGCTTTTCATCTTGTTCGATGTTAGCAAACAGACGATTGTGCAGACGAAGCGTGACGTCTGCATCTTCAGCTGCGTATGGCGATGCTTGCTCAAGCTCGATTTGGTTGAAGGTCAGTTGTTTTTTACCTTTACCCGCGATTTGCTCGAATGAAATGCAGCTGTGTTGCAGGAAACGAAGTGCCAAGCTGTCCATGTCGTGTTTGCCGCCTACGCTGTTGTAAACGTAAGACGCCAACATGGTGTCGTATTTGATGCCTTTCATCTCGATGCCGTAACGTGCCAGCACAGACGCGTCGTATTTTAGGTTCTGACCGACTTTCGCTTGAGCGTCGTCTTCAAGAATCGGTTTCAGCTGCTCAAGAACCCAATCGCGATCCAGTTGCTCTGGCGCATCCAAATAATCGTGTGCGACAGGAACATAAGCCGCAATACCTTCATCGATAGCAAATGACAAACCGACGAGGTTCGCCACCATGTAATCAAGGCTGTCCGTTTCGGTATCAAAGGCAAACAGCTCTGCCGCTTTGAGTTTTTCTAGCCACGCATTGAAAGAAGCTTCGTCCAAAATGGTTTCGTACTGACTGCGATCAATCGTTACCGCTGAGGTTTCCATTTCAGCATGCGAAGAAGATGATGATGCTTGCGCAGAGCCTGCAAGTTCAACCGCTTCGACAGTGCCTGAGCCGCCTTCAAGCAGTTCGTTCAACCAAGACTTAAACGTCAACTGACCATACAGTTTGATCAATTCGTCTTTGTTTGGCTCTGCTTTCAGTAGCGACTCTGGTGTTTCTTCCAGTTCCACATCCAGCTTGATGGTAGCCAGCTCATAAGACAGCATAGCGTTGTCTTTGTTGTCGACCAGCTTCTTCGCCATGGTTTTCGAACCGCGGAAACCAAGTGCCGCGATATCATCCAGATTTTCGTACAACTTAGTCAGGCCACCAATGCCTTGCAGCAAAGCGGTCGCCGTTTTGTCGCCCACACCCGGTACACCAGGGATGTTATCGACTTTATCGCCCATCAACGCTAGATAGTCGATGATCAACTCTGGCGGAATACCAAATTTTTCCACCACCCCTTCACGATCCATCACGACGTTCGTCATGGTGTTGATCAAGGTAATGTTGTCATCCACCAGCTGAGCCATATCTTTATCGCCAGTACTGATTAAAACAGGCATGCCTTGTTGCGAGGCTTGGTAAGCCAACGTACCGATGACGTCATCTGCTTCCACGCCAGGAACGCAGATCAACGGCAAACCCATCGCACGAATAACGTTGTGCAATGGTTCAATTTGGCAACGCAGATCGTCCGGCATTGGTGGACGATTCGCTTTGTATTCTGAATACATCTCATCACGGAAGGTTTTACCCTTCGCATCAAACACCACCGCAATACGCTCAGACGCAAATTGACGCATCATACTGCGTAGCATGTTCACCACACCGTAAACTGCGTTGGTTGGGATTTCACCATTACTCATCGTGCCCGGGTAAGCGTGAAAAGCGCGATATAGGTAAGAAGAACCGTCGATAAGAATCAGCGGATTTTCAGGAATACTTGCCATAATTGTCTGTATCCAAATCAGTACTTAATAGATCTGCCTAGGATGCCATGACTGCTGATCCGAATCTATCTTGTTCGTTCGATCCAGATCGCGGAAATTTTCCGATTTATTCAAGAAAACCACCATCATCTGTGGATAACTCTGTTTATATAAATTATCCACAGATTGTGCAATGATAGAAAAGACAAAAAAATACAAATCTATATTATTGTTTTTAAAGGATTATTTTTAAACAAGGCGAGAAGATCAACGATCTTAAAATGATCATGTCATGTGGAAAAGTTACGGATAGTGACGTCAAATGGAAATCGTAGAAAAGAAAAAAGCGACCCAATTGGGTCGCCTAGCAGAAGTGGTAAAGCCAGTTCCATATCATGGCAGCTTAACCAAGAAGCTATAAATTACACTGGAAGCAATGTGAGCAATGTCGTGTCAAAAAGAATTCGTGCAAGTTCTTGGATAAATGTTTCATCACCTTCTCAACACCAGTTAATCAACTTCTGTTAATCAGTAATTCAACGTCCTTGTGAACTTTCCTCATTCCCTAAGACAGGATTAATAATAATGATTCTCATTTAACAGTCAACAGTTAAATGAGAAAAAATCTCATTTATTTTCACATTGCTTTAATGAAATGCACTCTCGATTCACGAAGATTAATTTTTTCTTCAAATTTTTCAATAAGATATCCATTTCTCAACAACAATCTGAGCATGGCAGGAAATTGGTTTCGAGATTTCACTTTTAGTGTTTTATAGCCTTGTTCTGCGACCCATTCTTCTTGAGCCTCTAACAACATCTGCGCGACACCCTCATTTCGAGCTTGCGGCGCAACACCACCAAACCAACTATAGAAGGTGTCTTCATCCAGTTCGTAGCCGATTTTAAAACCGACAATAGCACCGTTTTTCTCAGCCACTAGGATTAGGCTGTTTTTGTCTCCAAGACGCTGTGACATCGAATCTAAGGTTTCTCCGTTGGCAAACTCTTTCACTCGAGTGACCACTTGAAGTGCCTCTTCCAACGTGCCTTCACGAATCAGCATTGTCATTGTTCTCTTCTCCAGAAATAAATATACCCAAGCACCTTGGATTTTTTGGGATATACAAGCCTTTTGTAATCCGCCTGAGGTTACTTGGGTATATGCAGACGAACAACTATTGTCGGTCTGGTTTTTCTCACTGAGCGATAATTACTCTTCTGTCGCTTCTCGAGCCATCTTTAGGTGCTGAGCGGCTTGTGCATTCTCTTCCGCTAACCACTCTGCTACGTCTTTTGCAAAGTAAGTCAGGATGCCATCGGCGCCCGCACGCTTAAAGCACAGTAGTGATTCCATTACTGTCTCGCGCTCTTTTAACCAGCCATTAAGAATCGCCGCTTTGTGCATCGCGTACTCGCCCGATACTTGGTAAGCAAATGTCGGAACTTGCAGCTCGGTTTTCACTCGGCGAACTACATCTAAGTATGGCATACCTGGCTTAACCATCACCATGTCTGCCCCTTCATTGATGTCCATTGCGACTTCATGCATTGCTTCATCAATGTTTGCTGGGTCCATTTGGTAGTTTTTCTTGTTACCACCTTTTAGATTAGACGAAGAACCGACGGCATCTCGGAATGGGCCGTAGTAGTTTGATGCGTATTTAGCCGAGTAAGCCATGATTTGAGTATGAATGTAGCCCGCTTCTTCTAGCGCAACTCGGATTGCTCCGATACGACCATCCATCATGTCTGATGGCGCAACCACATCTGCGCCCGCTTCGGCATGAGACAATGCCTGCTTAACTAGCACTTCGGTGGTTTCATCGTTCATCACATAGCCATCTTCATCAATGATGCCGTCTTGGCCATGTGTGGTGAACGGGTCTAGTGCGACGTCTGTAATCACACCAATTTGAGGCACGTGCTCTTTTAGTGCACGTACTGCGCGCTGAACCAAACCTTCTGGATTGTAAGCTTCGGTAGCGCATAAGCTTTTAGCGTCTTGGTTTACGACAGGGAAAAGCGCGATGGCAGGAACGCCTAGATTTGCGAGGTATTGTGCTTCTTCTAGCATTAAATCAATCGACAAACGCTCTACACCCGGCATGGATTCCACGCTCTCACGACGATCTTTACCCATAAGGATGAACATTGGGTAAATCAGATCATTCACGGAAAGTTGGTTCTCAGCCATCAAACGACGACTAAAATCGTGTTTACGTAAACGACGCATACGGCGTGCAGGGAATGGACCTTGAATTGATACAGACACCATTTTCTCCTTGTCTGGACGGTTATGATGATCAAATCATCTGGTGAACAAAATCATATCACTCTTGATGCACCTTGCGAGTGACAATCTGGAAAAAGGCGATGAAAAAAACTGAAAATGACCCAGCACTCACACTCAAGTATACTTCTCGTACCAAACGGACAAAGTACAGAGAAAGACCATGATCGATACCCACGCGCACATATACGCGAGCGAATTTGATAACGACCGCGATGAAGTGGTTGAGCGCGCCTTAACTCAAGGCATCACTAAAATTTTGCTGCCGAATATCGATCTGGACTCGATTGAACCGATGCTGCAGACCGAAGCAGCGTATCCGGAAGTGTGCCACTCAATGATGGGTTTGCACCCATGTTACGTTGATAGCAACGTTGATCAAACGCTAGAAATCATCCGAGGCTGGTTCGAAAAACACAACTTTATCGCCGTGGGCGAAATCGGCATCGACCTGTATTGGGATAAAACCTACCGAGCAGAGCAAGAGATGGCTTTCGTAACCCAACTCAATTGGGCAAAAGAGATGGATTTACCTGTGGTGATCCACACCCGTGATTCCATCGAAGAAACGCTGACTCTGCTTCGTCAAGAGCAAGACGGTCGCCTGCGTGGCGTGTTCCATTGTTTTGGTGGCAGCTTAGAAGAGGCGCGAGCAATTAACGAGTTGGGCTTCCACCTTGGTTTAGGCGGTGTATCGACGTTTAAAAACGGCGGCATGGACCAAGTCATTCCACACTTAGACATGCAATGGGTCATCTTAGAAACAGACTGCCCATATTTGGCGCCAGTGCCGCATCGCGGTAAACGCAATGAGCCAGCTTACACGTCGCTCGTCGCGCAGCGAGTGGCAGACTTGCGTGGCGAAGAGGTCGCAACCATAGATGCTATCACCACGGAAAATGCAAAAAGCTTATTCAAGATTTAAGCAAGACAACAAACGCAACAAGCGGCCACACTAGGTCGCTTTTTATTGCCTAAACGGTTGGGTGAACAGGCCAAACCTGAAACGACTCAACCAGCAATACTGTAGTGTTGATAGACATAACTATTAACTTGTAACCCTACTCACTTCGCATCATGCGTATTCCATCAGTACGCTTCTTGTGACTGTCGACAACTCGACACATTCTTTTCTTATACTGCTATTCGCCTACGTCTTAGCACAGGTGTAAAACAACATGAATACGGATATTGAAATGTGTACACATGGTGCTTACTTGCAACGCGTACCACGCAACTTTTTTCAAAAGCTGCTAGGCATCAAAGAAGTTTATGTCTGTACTAAATGTGGTTACGTGTTGAAAGTTAAGTAGTTAGCCCAAAATAGCAAACCAACCGCAATAAAAAAGCGGCTCATTTGAGCCGCTTTTTACTGTCTAAACACTGAAGGATTACTCCTCTTCTTCCTCATCTTTACGAGTGTAAAAACGAGCAAAGAACAGACCAACCTCAAACAGTAAACACATTGGGATCGCAAGTAACGTCTGCGAAATCATGTCTGGCGGCGTCAGCAGCATGCCGACAACGAACGCAGCCACAATAATGTATGGACGCTTCTCTTTTAGGTCTTGCGGCGTGGTCGCCCCAGTCCAACAAAGTAGGATAATCGCCACTGGCACTTCGAACGCAATACCAAACGCCATAAACAGCGCCAGCACAAAATCTAGGTAGCTCGAAATATCGGTCGCAAACTCAACCCCACCGAGAGAAATCGCAGTAAAGAAGCCAAATACCAGTGGAAATACCACGTAATACGCAAAGGCCACGCCACAGTAAAACAGCAACGAGCTAGAAAACAGCAATGGCATGATCAAACGACGTTCGTGCTTGTACAGACCTGGCGCAACAAAAGCCCAAACCTGATACAAAATAAACGGCACCGCAACAAATACTGAGGCGATAAGCGTCAGTTTTAGAGGTGTGAAAAATGGTGATGCCACATCGGTTGCGATCATCGTCGCGCCTTCTGGTAAACGTTCAACCAAAGGTGCGGAGATAAACTCATAAATGTGGTTAGAGAAATAAATTAGCCCGACAAACACCACCAACACTGCCAAAATTGAACGCAGTAGTCGGTTGCGAAGCTCCAACAAATGACTAATTAAAGGCTGTGTCTGCTCGACGGTAGACATGGCAAACCTCTTATTAAAAATCAGATCAAAAAGGAGCTACCAGTCACTAGTAGCTCCTCCTAATGAGACTATTCGGCTTTCTTATCTGCCGCTGAAACCTTAATCTCTTCCACTTTTTCTGCACTTTCAGTCACAGGTTCTGCTTTTGCAGGTTCCGTTTCTGATTGCGCCTTATCAGCGTAAGGGCGGTTTACAGATTGCGCTGCTTTCTTCAGTTCTTCGACCGAAGATTTGAGCTCAGGAGATAAATCTTCCATCCCCATTTGCTCAGCTTTGCGCAAGTTTTCTTGCAGCTCTTGGACTTTTAGCTCGTGCGACAATTCGTCTTTAACGCTATTTGCCATATTCTTAGCAGCACCGATAAAGCGAGACACGCTTCGAATAGCATGAGGCAAACGCTCCGGTCCAAGAACGACCAGACCAACAACAGATATTAATACCAGTTCCCAAAAACCGATATCAAACACGTTTTATGCCTGCTCTTTGTCTTTTTTAGTTTCAGGTGCAGCTTCTTTTTGCTGCTGTTTTTCTAAACTTTTTGGCTCGAAGTCTGCGTCTTTTTCATTTTTCGCAGAATCTTCATCGCTCATTGCTTTTTTGAAGCCCTTAACGGCACTACCTAGATCGCCACCGATGCCACGTAGTTTCTTAGTTCCGAATAGCAATACAACAATTACAGCAATGATTAGAAGTTGCCAAACACTGATACCACCCATTCTTTTTACCTCGGGTCTTTAAACAAAATTATTTCAAGAGTTTAACGTCTATTGACGATAAGCTCGCCAACTAAGCAGCCAAAATGTGACACCTGCGATACCGCTGGCCATCGAAAGCTGCTCATAAGCGTTATCCACCAATATTGCCGAGCATACGACTAAAGTGGCGCCAACGCCAAATAAAAACTTTCCTGTCGCCTGCTGGCGCTTACTTTGGCGATAACCTTGATAAAGCTGATCCATACGCTGGTTCATCGCTTTACCCTGTTTGAGGCTATCGTAAAGTAGCTCCGGCAGTTCCGGCAATTTCTCCGCCCAAAATGGCGCGCGATCTTTGATTGAATTGACCAAAGCTTGCGGGCCCACTTGATTCATCATCCATTCTTCAAGGAATGGCTTTGCGGTCTCCCACAAATCGAGCTGCGGATATAATTGTCTACCAAGCCCCTCAACGTACAGCAGCGTTTTTTGCAGCAGCACTAATTGAGGTTGCACTTCCATATTAAAGCGACGTGCGGTGTTGAACAGGTTCAACAGCACATGGCCAAAGGAGATCTCACACAGTGGCTTAGCAAAAATTGGCTCACACACAATGCGAATCGCGAACTCAAATTCATCGACATTGGTATCTGCCGGAACCCAGCCTGAATCAACGTGCAACTCCGCTACTCGGCGATAGTCACGATTGAAAAACGCGAGGAAGTTTTCCGCCAGATAACGCTTGTCTTCACTATTAAGTGTACCAACGATCCCGCAATCTAGCCCGATCCACATTGGGTTCTCTGGGTGTTCAGGTTTAACGAACACATTCCCGGGATGCATATCGGCATGAAAGAAACTGTCTCGGAACACCTGAGTGAAGAACACACTCACACCACGTTCTGCCAGCAACTTCATATTGGTGCCATTTGCTTCCAAGCCTTCAATATCAGAGACTTGGATGCCATATATTCGCTCAGAAACCATGACAGTTTCATTACTGAAGTCAGGAAAAACTTCAGGAACATACAATTCTTCACTGCCTTCGAAGTTACGACGCAGTTGAATGGCATTCGCCGCTTCACGACGTAAATCGAGCTCGTCGAGCAAGGTTTTTTCGTACTCGCGTACGACTTCAACGGGTTTTAAACGACGTGCTTCAGGCATCGCTCCGGCGACTATACGCGCCATTCGGTGCATCAGTTTTAGATCTGAATCAATGACCGGGCGAATATCTGGACGGATAACCTTTAATACCACTTCTTGGTTAGTGTCTTTTAATCGCGCAGTATGCACCTGTGCGATGGACGCTGACGCCAGCGGTTTGATGTCAAACTCGGTAAACCAGTTCTCTAACGGCCCACCTAACGCTTTTTCCATCTGCTGCTTGGCCAGCTCGCCGTCAAACGGTGCAACTTGGTCTTGCAACAGCGCCAGTGGATCGGCGATATGCGGAGGAAATAAGTCGCGGCGCGTTGACATCATCTGACCGAACTTAATCCACACTGGGCCAAGCTCTTGCAGCGCAAGACGTAAGCGCTCGCCAAGCGGTTTTTCGGGATGTTGGTTCTTAATCCAGAATAGGCTCTTGCGCATCAATAATGGCGCTTTGGTCAGTTGATGGTCGGGCAACAACTCATCCAAGCCGTATTCCAGCTGTACTTTGATGATGTGGTATAAGCGCTTTAATTCTGCTGGCGTCATGGTTTCTCCAGCGCTGGCTTATCCGAACCAACTTTGCTCAATAGAGCATTGAGACGCGCTTCAACGCGAGAAGCTTGGCTGCGTACCTCATCCACTTGATCGCAAAAATACGCGACTTCCAATGGTGCGGGTGCCAATTTCCACTCTTCTGTGACCACTTGGGCAAGGTGACGCTGATGTTTTTCCGCTTGAGAAACGAAGAAACCACCCACGTTTTTGGTGCCTTGTACCAAAGTGTGTGCAACTACATCGCCTGTTACGCGAGATAACCACTCTTCAATGTCCGGTTTGCAATCGGTCATCAACTGAGAAAATTTCTGCGCCAGTTGAATATCACCTTCAAGTTCAAGCTTGTCTTGCTTAATCAAGCGAGTGATGTTGGCTTGGTCACGCAGCTCAGGCAGCACGCTCAAGTTCAACGAGAGATAGCAGTCAGGCTGACCTTCGTAGTTACCCAGCACATCAATCTGCTGACTGAAAACAAACGTCAGCGTCTTGTCGATTTCTTTGAGGTGAACTTGGATAACTTGGCCCTTGAGACGCGCTAAACGACGACCCAATGCAGGATCGTCTTTAATCAGTGTGTTCAGCGAAGTTTCAATGACAGCAGTGATAAGAGGTTCAAATGGCATGCCGTTAACCCTTAGAATTTGTAACCGCGGTGCAACGCCACAATACCACCCGTTAGGTTGTAGTATTTGGTGTTTTCGAAGCCAGCGTCTTGCATCATGCCTTCCAGTGTTTCTTGGTCTGGGTGCATGCGAATAGATTCAGCAAGGTAGCGGTAGCTTTCTGCGTCATTCGCGACCAATTCGCCCATTTTTGGCAATAGGTGGAATGAGTACGCGTCGTACACTTTTGATAGTGGTTCGAGAACTGGTTTAGAGAATTCCAAAACCAATAGACGACCACCTGGCTTAAGGACGCGAAACATTGAACGCAGTGCTTTGTCTTTGTCGGTTACGTTACGAAGACAGAAGCTGATGGTGATCACATCGAAGTAATCATCTGGGAAAGGCAGTTCTTCTGCGTTTGCTTGTACGTAGTGTACATTACCCACAATGCCGTTATCGCGCAGTTTGTCGCGGCCAACATTCAGCATTGAGTTGTTAATATCTGCCAGAACAACGTGGCCTTGGTCACCCACAATACGCGAGAATTTCGCGGTTAGGTCACCCGTACCACCACCTAGATCCAGAATGCGCTGACCAGGACGAGCGCCACTGCAATCGATCGTAAAACGCTTCCAAAGGCGGTGAATACCACCTGACATCAGGTCGTTCATGATGTCGTATTTCGCTGCCACTGAGTGGAAAACTTCGGCAACTTTGGTCACTTTTTCTTCTTTCGCCACTGTGGTGAAACCAAAGTGGGTCGTTTCGTTCTCTAACGCTGTATTGGATTGCAAGCTTGTGTCCGTCATTCTAATTCCTCTTGGGCAGCACTTGTTCACTACAGGGCGTTTGCTGACAATGAAAGTCGCCCTCTGTACTGCGGGCGATTAGTTTACTTTATCCTCAGCCGGATGTCTTTCTACTAACGATTCATTTGGTGATTCATTTTCTGAAAATGCATCACTTTGCGCCAACTGCGCAAGGTCAGAAGAAATCGGTCGTTTGATTTCAACCCCCAACTGTCTAAAGCTTTCTGCTTGACGAATCACGTTGCCACGGCCTGTTGCCAGCTTGTTCATAGCGCCTTGATAGGTTTGGTTCGCTCGGTCTAATGCGCCGCCCAACCCTTCCATGTCATCGATGAATAAACGCAGTTTGTCGTACAGTTTGGTGGCGCGCTGGGCGATCAGTTTGGCGTTTTCATTCTGACGTTCGTTGCGCCATAAATTGTCGATGGTGCGCAGTGCCACCAGCAACGTGGTTGGGCTAACCAAGATGATGTTTTGCTCCATCGCATCTTTGATCAAGCTTGGGTCGGCTTGAATCGCCACTTGAAACGCCGGCTCTACCGGAATAAACATCAGCACATAATCGAGACTTTGGATGCCTTTGAGCTTGTGGTAATCCTTCATGCTCAAACCTTTGATGTGCGCACGCAGTGCGGTGAGGTGAGCACTTAACGCGCGGTCGCGTTCAGCATCCGTTTCGGCATTAAAGTAGCGCTCGTACGCCACCAATGCCATTTTCGAATCGACCACCACTTGCTTGTTTTGTGGCAAATGCACAATCACATCCGGTTGGTAACGCTTGCCTGCTTCGCTCTGTAGGTTCACTTGCGTTTCGTACTCGTGCCCTTCGCGCAGTCCCGATTCGGCTAAAACGCGCGCCAACACCACTTCACCCCAGTTACCTTGCTGTTTGTTATCGCCTTTGAGCGCTTGGGTCAGGTTCACGGCTTCTCGAGTCATTTGTTCATTGAGGCGTTGCAGATTTTTCAGCTCATGCACCAGCGTATGACGCTCTTTAGCTTCTTGGCTAAAGCTGTCGTTGACTTGCTTTTTGAAACCTTCTAACTGCTCTTTTAACGGTGACAACAACCCTTCTAAACTTTGACGGTTTTGCAAATCGACTTTCGCGGTTTTCTCTTCAAACAGTTGATTGGCAAGGTGCTCAAACTGTTGTTTCAGACGCACTTCGGCCTGCTCTAGAATTTGCAGTTTTTCCGCATTAGCCTGATTCATTTGCTCGTGGCGCGCCTGCTGCTCACGAAGCTGCGTTTCCAAACGGGATTTTTGTTCACGCATTTGGCCCAGCTCATCAAAGTACTGCTGACGTTCTTGTTTGACGGCTTCGAAGTAACGCAATTTCTCCATGGCCGCCATCAACTTGCCGTGCGATTGTCGCACTTCAAAGGCCGCTTTATCGCGCTCGTTGTCGAGTTCATCCAACTCTTGCTGCGCATCGGCAAGGCTTTGCTTTACTTGTTCAAGCTGTTGTTGGTGAAGCTGTTTTTCTGACACCAACTGCTGTTCGAGTAGTTGAGTCTGGGTAATAAAGCGCTGCTTTACCCACCAACCCACGGCGACACCGCTCGCTGTCGCGGCAAAAAGAGAAGAAAGAATGAGAGATTGATGCTCAAGAATCCATTGCATAATAGCGAGTTAGCCTATGTTTTATATCTTTATCAATGGTATTTAGACACTGGATAAATGTCCAGTTTGTTGGATGAAAAATCCTCGCATACACTAGGCACTCCGTACAACATACTCACTCCCGCTCACTCTTTCAGCAAAGAGCGGCACATCATCACACAGAGGCATCATGAACGAGCGTCGTGCCCTAGGATTTGGGCTCTCAGCAGTATTACTTTGGTCAACGGTTGCAACCGCATTTAAACTGACATTAGCGGAATTTACGCCGATCCAAATGCTGTGTATCGCCAGTATGGTTTCTGCCATCGCGCTTACGATTGTGTGCGGTGTGCAAGGTAAATTAAACCAGCTAAGTGCTACTTTTCTCTCTAATCCTTGGTACTACTTGCTGCTTGGTTTGATCAACCCGTTGGCGTATTACTTGATCCTATTTAAAGCGTACGATTTGCTGCCCGCTTCTCAAGCGCAGGCCATCAACTACAGCTGGGCCATTACGCTCACCCTGATGGCAGCGGTGTTTTTGGGGCAAAAGATTCGTGGCAAAGATTGGATAGCGTGTGGATTCAGTTACCTCGGCGTGATCGTGATTGCAACGCAAGGCAATGTGCTTGGCATGCAGTTTGAGAGTCCGCTTGGCGTTGGCTTGGCACTGCTGTCGACGTTACTTTGGGCGGGTTACTGGATTCTCAACACCAAAAACAAAGCCGATCCGGTGATTGGTGTTTTGCTGGGCTTTTTGGTTGCCATCCCATTCACTATCGCGTTGAGTTGGTACGAAGGCGCAAGCTGGCAATCTATTTCCATCAAAGGCTGGGCGGCGGTGACATACGTCGGCTTGTTTGAGATGGGAGTGACGTTTGTGCTGTGGTTGAGCGCCTTGAAGTTAACCCAAAACACGGCGCGCATCAGCAACCTGATATTTGCTTCGCCATTTATCTCGTTGATGTTGTTGGCCACCATTATTGGTGAAAAAATTCATCCATCGACGTTGATTGGACTTGTCTTAATCATCAGTGGTTTGGTCATCCAACAGGTGACTTGGGGTAAAAAAGCCAAGGCGGCGAACGCATCGCAATAGTTGGTCATGCCCGAAAAACCTAGGACAATATGAAAACGGAGAAATGAAACGAGTTGGATAAAAAAGAGAGCTCGCTAACATTTTATTGATCGAAAGTGCCTTCAGTCGCTTGGAATTGTTCAAGCGTTGGATACGATATAACCAAAGCCCAGCCGCCTAACACGGCGACATTCCTATAAATATTTGTGGGCACTTCAGGATACTTTACTAATTATGTTTCGCTTCGCTATTCCTTCACCGTTGATGACTGACTGGCAACACGCTCTGCAGCAATGCTGTGATGCCACTCAAGCTCAGGGACAACTTTATACCCTGAGCTACACCAAACAATGGCTATCCAGTGAGGTATCCACCTCGCCACAAAATCACCGCGCCATCGTGGCGATGATTGAGCAAAACTGCGCGCAATTATCCGCGCCGCACTTTGACGTAGTTTACTCACAATTTGATGATGAAAACCTGAGTCTTTGCCCAGTATGGCTACCGAATGAGGAGCTGTTTGCCGTTGTGACGTTGACGCACTCAACGCAGCAAAAGCAAACCGTTTCTGCGTGGCTGAGCGCACTGGCAGGCCGCATCAGTTTTGATGTTAGCCAGCATTATCATCAAGAGCTCAAACGTCATCACTCACACGCCAACAAACCACTGCCAACGCTGCAAGAATTCATCGATTGTCTGGATGACCACATCTGGATCAAAACCACTGATGGTCTGTACGCCATGACTAACCGCAGCGTGGAACAGGCGTGGAAAAAGTCTAACGATGACATTGTCGGGAAGAACGACTTTGACCTTTTCAGCGCCGAGCGCGCGGAAAAATTCATTGATGCCGACCGATTAGTGGTCGCTACTGGCACACAGAACATCGTTGAAGAGTGTCGCCAAATTGATGAAAACAACAACCCAACTTGGCTGGAAACCATCAAATCACCGGTACGAAATCAGGCCGGTGACCTGATCGGCATTTTGGGCATGACGCGCAACATTACCCGTCGCAAGATGGTGGAAACGCAATTGTCGTTGGCGTCGAAAATCTTCAACAACTCGCAAGAAGGTATGGTCATTACCGACAGCAATGCCAACATCATTGATGTCAACAACGCGTTCTCGCAGATCACCGGATTCAGCGCCGAAGAAGTGATTGGGAAGAACCCCAACATTCTCCGCTCTGGGCACCATGATGATGCTTTTTACCAACAACTTTGGCAGCAGCTTGAAACCAAAGGCCAATGGAAAGGCGAGTTTATCAACCGCAAACGTGATGGCAGCATTTACCCGCAATTAGCCACTATTAGCGCGGTAATGGATGACAAAAACCACCTAATTAACTACATCTGTGTGTTTGAGGACATCTCAGTGCGCAAAGCGCACGAAGAGAAACTGCAACGCATGGCGTTTTACGATCCGCTAACCAACTTGCCCAACCGAACCCATTTGATCAGCTTGCTGGAACAGCACATCGAGATGGAACAACCTTTTGCTACGTTGTTTCTTGATATCGACCACTTTAAGCACATTAACGACAGCATGGGCCATTTCTGTGGTGATCAACTGTTGTCGAAACTGGCGGTTCGCCTGCAAGACATTTTGCATCTGAACGCGCATGTGGCTCGCATCGGTGGCGATGAATTTGTCATCGTACTGCCAGACATTGACGGCGATTCTCCGTTACTCGAAACGTTAGGCTCAATTTTGGGTGTGTTCCGCCGCCCGTTCGATCTGGCAAATCACGATTCGCTGCGGATCTCCACCAGCATCGGTATCGCACTCTACCCGAACGACGGTCAAGACAGTGAAACGCTGCTAAAAAACGCCGACACCGCAATGTATCTGGCGAAGAAAAATGGCCGCAACGGCTACGCGTTCTACTCTCCGGATTTAACTGACAAATCGGTATCGCACGTCCGAATTCAATCTGCGCTGCATGAAGCGATAGAAAAAGAACAGCTGCATTTGGTGTATCAGCCGCAATACAACCTCGCGCAAAACGCAATTATTGGTGTGGAAGCCTTGGTGCGTTGGGAACACCCAGAATTTGGCTTAGTGCCACCTGCGGATTTTATTCCTATCGCAGAGAAGACGGGCTTGATTCAAAGCATCGGCGAATGGGTACTCAAAGACGCCTGTTTACAAGGGACTGACTGGCTGGCGAGAGGCGTTCAATTTGGCAAAATTGCAGTCAATGTATCAGCACTTCAACTGCAACAGTCGCGCTTCATCAACAAGCTCAAAACCATCCTTCGTGAAACGGGATTCCCGGCGCATCGCTTGGAGCTGGAAATTACCGAAAGCTTTTTGCTTATCGATCCAAAACTGGCCATCGCATCGCTAAATCAGCTGTGTGAACTCGGAATCGAGATTTCGTTGGATGACTTCGGCACAGGCTATTCTTCGCTGTCGTACCTCAAAGGTTTGCCAATCAACAAACTGAAAATCGACCGCTCGTTTGTCAGCGATGTGCCTAACGACAACGACAGCAACGCCATTGTGAACGCCATCATTGCGATGGGCACTACGCTTTCACTCAAAGTCGTGGCAGAAGGTATCGAAACGCCAGAACAAGTGGCTTACTTGGTCGACAAAGGTTGTATCTACGGTCAGGGATATTTATTCAGCCCACCCGTTGCGGCGGAAAAGTTATTTAACTAAGCACAACGTTCAATATATTGGCAACTTTGCGGTTAGATGTTCGTCGAACCGCAAAGCGCCAAACGATCCGCTAAAATGTTGATGCACACCAACAGCGGCACGCCAATCAACAGCCCCATACCACCCCACAACCAACCCCAAAAGACCAGCCACATAAAGATGACCAACGGGTTGAGGTTAAACCGCCTCCCTAGCAAAGTTGGGGTGACAAACTGACTCTCGATTAAATTCAGCAACAGATATATCGATACCACTGTCAGCATAAAACTGACCGAATCTAGCTGCAAATACGCGACAAAACCAAAGCTCACCATCGAAATCACTGGTCCCAAATACGGCGCGAAATTCATTACCCCCGCAAACGCACCCCATAGAAATGGATCTTCAAGGCCGAGGACAAAAAACACCAATCCAACACACAAGCCTAAACCCGCATTGACCAAAGTAATGGTGCCGATGTAGCGCGATAAATCTTTCTGCAGAGCCTGCACCAACTCCACCGCCTGACGTTGTTTCGAAAAACCACGCAAACGCGATACCGATTTACGAAACAGACTTCGACCATGATTAAGCATGAAATACACCATAAACAGCACAATCATCGCCTGAGTTAACAGCGTTGGTGTGGTGGTCGCGAGCGCTTTCAGCAGAGAAAACACCGTGTTGTTGCCCATCTCGTCAATGTTCATGTCACTGGCAAGCTCAAGCGGCGCGTTCATGTGCTCTGACGACGCTTTGGTCACTTCATTCACTTCTTGCGAAACGTTTTGGACGATGCTTGGCAACTCAGCCCACCATTGTTTCGCGGGTTCTGATATCGCCGCTAAACCGAGTATTGAAACACTCACCAATAACGTCAACGTCACCACCACGGTTATCGTGCGTGGCAGGCCTTTGTCTTCAAAATAATTGATCAGCGGGCTAAACAGCAGTGCCACGAACGTACTTATCACCATAGGTAACAGCACCGGTTTGGCGAAGTAGAGTGCAGGAACAAGCAATAACACCAGCAGAGACACACCAATCACGGTATTGATGGGAAGGTTTAATTTTCCATTCATGCGCGTCCTCTACTGATGAGGTGGTAAATCGGATGGTTGAGCCGCTTCTTCACCAGCTTCTTTTGAGGATACAGCAGACGATGAAGAAGATTTGGCTAGCTGACCACTCCAATCCATCGCGCCATTGAGCAGCAAACTGATGGAGGAGAGAGATGACGTGACGCGAGACAGTCGCCCAGCTTTCGCAACAGCAATCGCGGCAAAAGCGCTCAGCCCAAGCGCTGTCCATGGGTTTTCTTGCACGAATCGGTTCGAGGTAAATTTGAGGGTTTGCTTATCCAGCAAGCATTGCTCCAAAGCCGCTTTACCCTCGATGCGTTTTATCTGCATGGCTCGGTCGAGTTTGGTTAGAGAACGCATGCCAGCCCTCCTGCAATTGGTCGGTTGTATTTTTGAAACCAAGGAAGTGTGTCAGCCGCTTCTGCCACCACGCCAACCCAACTAGCGCTAGACCTAACGACACAATAAACACGCCAACACTTAGCAGTAGTTGAGCGGTAAAGTGGTACGTCACTACACCCGCAGCCAAACACACACTGAAGATAAACAGCACCGACAGCAGCGTAAAAATGATACTGAACATCACGATTTGGCGCGCAGCCGCCACGTTGACTTTCATCTCTAGCAAAAACAAATCCAACGTCGAGCCCGACCACGTTCGCAGTGACGTCGAAAGATCGTCAATCTGCGACAAAATGGCTCGCAGCCCATTAATGGCTTGTTCAACTTCCTGATTTTTAGCCCCATTTAGGGCTCGGCTACTGTCTGCAGTAGCCGAGCCTTGGCGCTCATTGATGGTATGCTCGGAGTCATTCATAAAACTCTTCCTTCATGATTAGAGCGAAATGTAAGGAACAGGCTTATTTGATGAGCTTAGAGACCGCCCAACCTGCCAGGAATGCACAACCGATACTCAACAGCGGGCGCTCTTTAATGACGTTTTCTGCGGATTTGGTCGCTTGCTGAATGTTCTCTGCGCCGACTTCCAGCTTCTCTTTGGCATGTTCTTTCATGGCGCCAACCGCTTCTGAAGTGGCTTGCTCTGCAAGGTGATACGCTTCTTCAAATTGCTCTTGAGGTTTAACTGCGCTTTCTTTTGTATTAGCCATAACTAGCCTCCGTTGATTGAGATTACCTTGGATTAAACGGTTGTGATTCCGCTGAGAAGTAATATGATAAAAGTGAATTCTTTTCGTTTTCTCGTGAGTGGTATTGCGATTACTGTGCCAAGTTAATAAGTTATTGTTTTTATTGAAATAGAATTCAAATGGCCCCAATCATTGCAAAATGACCTGTAATTATTTCCTTTGAATAGATTCTTATTTGTAATTTTTTCTTATTCCCCACAAGAAATCACGCGCAATAAATAACCACCTCCATACTTACTCCTTATATTGTCGGGCATCACTCACACTCAATATTCATGGCATACAAAATGCTAGATATAAAATGCCACATAAAAAATATTGTTCATATTTAATGGCTAAGGCATCGCAATATAAGTTGCGCTTAAACACTGCAATAAAGTAACCGCAGTAAAATAAAGGAGAAGATATGAGAAATGAAAACATCGCCTCAATCATTGAGCTTATTCACAGCGGTAATGATATTTACAAGAAAGCGATTGATAACATCGACAACACATCGCTAAACCATGTATTGCAGGATCTGGTTCATGTACGAGAACACGCCGCATTAGAGTTGAAACCTTATGCGATTGCGAATCCTCAAACTGCCGACGACACGCCCGTGTCTTACACCATCAAGGCACGCGAAGTATACAGTGACGTCATGAAAGAAGTGTCGTCAGACAAAGAATCGATGTACTTGGAACAGCTCGAAGGCGTGGAAAGTAAGGTATTGAAAGAGATCGAAAACGTCATCACCGCGCAGCCAGAGCAAGCAGATAACGCCGTGCTACTCAAAGTGCGCAGTGACATCAAAAGCTGTAAAGAAAAACTCAGCAATATTAGCCTGATCAGCTAATCGATAAATAACCCTAAAAGGAATGGTCAACATTATTGGCCATTCTTATTCAGAACCATTGATGAATATTCACACATACCAAAGCATAATGCTGAAATACTGAAAAAGAGGTCAGTATGACATTGAATAATACGCGAGCAAGGGAATTACTCATTAAAATGGCGCACCATCGCCAAACGTGTTTACCGCTTGTCGATCCTCATTCACATATGAATATTGCTCGATCAGCCTATCGGTTCGTTAAAATAGAAAAAGTGATGATCAAAAAAATGGTCGATCTATTTTTTGATCAAAATGGCGACGACTTTATCGCAGAACACGCCAACAAAACGGGAATTGCTACTCTCGGTAATTATAAAGAGATGCATTTTATGAATGCGCAATTACTGAGTGAGTTAAAACAGCTCCTCCGAGAGTTAGATGATGCCAACTTAACAGCGCTGATCTCGTACTGGGTGGCGGCGTTACAAGTCGAAAACGACGAGCTGGAAAAACATTTACCCCAAGGTGAGTAGCTCTGCTCACCTTTTTCCTTCGTTTGTCTTCTCTATTTTTGCCCTTCTATCTGTTGTTTTGTCTATTCTACGCATCGACCCACAGGGACTTTGCTTACTTTCTGCATCTATTCGCATCCACCATTAGTCGACGTTCGACATAAAAAAACGCATCACAAGTGATACGTTTTTTGCGTCGTTGTTTGTAGTTTGTATTCGACTCTATTCGCATTCGTCTTCATCTGCGTTAACTGGGAACAAACACATTAAGCGACTGAGGACGAATCTTGATCTCTAAACGACAGTCAGAATAGAGCTCACCGTCGATGACGTAGTCAATCGGCTTATCCGCAGTAATCGTTACCCCTGTCGCGCTCGCGTACTGAAACAGATTCGACTCATCCTGCGCACCGACGCTGGTTAATGTTAGATCCGACAACGCCACTAGGCGTCCACCCAGCGACTGAGTGTTATCAAGGTAGGTAATGTGCAGTTTCCCATCATCTGGCTGCGGCGCGCCGCCACCTTGCGCTAACACGGTACTAAATGGCGCGATGTTGGCAACGACGAAGCTGTGCACCTCCATCTCCTGACTCTCCCATCCTTGTTCACTCGCCGCCTGCCCTTCGAGGGTTACTTGCAGAGTTTGCACCTCTTCGGAAATAACAGCGTTAAAAAAGCCCGTTAAATACGCCAGTTGCCCAAAAGCATTTTTCTCTTCACGATGCGCGTGTTCAATCATCTTCTGTTCCAAGCCAATACCCAGCACCAACAGAATCAAACGCTGATTACATTCTGCGGTATCTATGCGTTGGCAATGACCTGCGAGAATGGCTTCACACGCTTTTTCCACCGGTGCTAACTTCACGCCGATGCCATACAGCACATGGCAAAGCGCATTCGCCGTGCCCAACGGTATGATGCCGAGCTTGATGTCAGTGCCGACCAATTGGCTCGCCACTTCGGTCACCGTGCCATCGCCACCAGAGACAATCACCTGATTCACACCACTTTGTTTAGCTTGCAGTGCGAGGCTTTCTGCACTGGTGGTTTCGTCCGTTTGGCGAATGCTGAGACGATATTTTTTGGTCAACTCACGAATCACATGTTGTTCGTATTGCAGCCATTTTCCACCGCCCGCGACAGGGTTCACCACCATCCAGGTCGGCTCATCGAGTGTTAGCACGCCTTTCTCACTGATCGCGCGCAGGGTTTTGATCTGCAGATTATTGAGCCTTGCAGTACTGCGCACACTGTTGATTTTCTGCATCACCGATTCCACCGAGAGCGATGGGTCTTTACTCAGCAAATAAGCCGCCACCACAAACACCGAACGGCCACGCCCAAGTGCGCAATGCACAACCACAGAGCGCCCGCAGGCGATTTGGGTATCAATCCAATTCATCGCATGACGTAAACGCTCCAAGGTCGGCGCTTTATGATCCAGAACGGGAATAGAAAGGTAGTTGAATTGCTTGTCAGTCATGGCGCTTTCTAAACCTGCGAACTCCGCCGTAACATCAACAATGCAGGAAATGTCGTGAGAGTCGAGAAACGCCAAATCGCTCGGGAATAAGCGCCGGGAAAGGTAAAGATTTTCGCTGACTTGTTGAATGGGAGGGACAGTATCGCGCCGTCTCTCCCAGGCGTTGTAGGCTTTCGCCCCGAGTAAGAAAGGAATGAATGCCCATCGAATCCACCAGACAATTTTTCCATCTTGGCTTTTTCTAAAAATGGACGGGAAATCAAACAAGTAAGCCGCACTGACTAACGCTAAGGAAAGCGAAACCCAAAGCAGCAGTAAACTCACTACGATTTGAGGTATGTAGATAGCAGCGAGCAACGCAACCAGCGCGCCAAGTAGATAATATTTGACGATGAACATTCGACCTCCTTAATCCTTAGCGATGGGATAACGCTTAGCTGGCCATCTCTTCGAGATAGTCATTGGCCAACTGTTGTTTTTGTTTATCGGACATCACCTTGCCTGCCATTTGGAAAAAGCGTTGCTCTTCCTCTTCCAGATGGTGCAGTACCTTGTGGCGCAGTGTTTTCATGTGCGTAAGCCAAGCGGGTGAGCTCCACGCGGTGTCATCCAACTGAGCGATTACTTTGTCGATGGCGTGGTGCTCAGCAATACCGTGACGTGTCATATCGATCGTCTTATCGCTCTCAATCAGCGGAGCGTAAAAGTAACGCTCTTCAGCGGCGGCATGTTGCTCAAGCTCGTGCTTTAGGTCACGATAAAACTCTCGACGAGTTGGGGAATCTCCGGATGTTTCCATCAGTGCATCCAGCAAAAGGCGCTGTTTTTCATGACTTTCTTTTAGCACATCGAATATGTTCTTCATCTCTGACTCCTTATCGGATTAAGAATAGTTGGTAAAACAAAGGGCGGTTATCACGCCGCCCTTTTTTGCTGTTGATGGATGAGGTGAACGCTTAACAATCTTTGTCTTCCGCGTTCAGATTCTCTTTAAGGTTTTCACAACCATCTTCAATGGCGTTTTGCGCTTCTTCCGCAGTCTCATCCAATTTTTTGCCCGCTTTTTCCATTGGCCCTTCATCACTACACGCCGCTAAAGCAAATACCAAACCAAATACTGCGGCGATACGATAAATAAATGACGTAACTCGCATGCTAACTCCTATCTATTTACGTTTTTCTTTCCAAGTATCACAAATACTATTGATACAATTAATGACAACAGGAACAGATAAAATATCACTTGCGCGACAGCTGCGGCGGCACCGGCAATACCACTAAATCCGAGCACCGCTGAAACGAGAGCCAAAGCAAGGAAAATAAACATCCAACGAACCATGGTGTTGTCTCCTTATTTTTAAAGTGAAAGCTCAATATTAGTTATTACTGAACAACTTCAATCTTATCGACAACCTTATTTACATCGTTGGTATTATTTGCAATCGATAATGCCAGATCGTGCTCGGCATCTGAGTTCACTTTACCGGTTAAGGTTACGGTTTTATTTTCTGTGGTGACATCAATGTCTGTACCACTAACGCTGGTATCCATCAGTAAACGAGTTTTCACAATAGTAGTAATTTTTGAATCCGTTAATGCAGCAAATGTATCAGAATCGGCATCTTGTTTATTTTCACTCACTACCGTTAGCTCGTTATTTACTTTTTTCACACCATCAAGGCCTGAAACCAACTCTTCTGCCAGCGACTTTTCCAAATCGTTATTGACTGAACCTGTCAGCGTAACCACCTGATTTTCAACATCAGTGTTGATATCAAAAGAGTTCAGGTTGCTGTTAAGCAGTAAGGTGGTTTCTGCTTTACCATCTAGCCAAGCGTCCATGGATTCTTTTTCCCATTTATCACTGGCTAATACTGCGGTAGATGACGTTGCAAGAACTGAAGTAAGTACAATTTTAGCTGCGATGTTATTCATGGTAATTCTCCTATATTGACGTTGCAGTTCTAATAGAGCAAAGCATGTGCCAACTTTATAAGCCGCTATTTTTAAAGCGTTTATTTAAAAAAAGCCGTTATATTTAAGATGAGAGAGAAACCATTCGTGAATAATTTACACAGAAGAAATGTAATTTTTAATCATTGAAGAAGAAAAGATAAATAGAGAAGAAATAACATCTCATCCTTTCGTTTATTTTTGTACGCAAAAACCATCAAGAGAGATTAATTTCTAAGGATTACAATTCCACACAACAAATAAGGAAAGAAAAACGATGTAGATATATAGTTTGCTGTTGATCTCACTATATTAATAACCAACCAGATTCTAAACAGACTTTGACAATATTTTGTCTTGTACAGCTTAAATAATACACGTACATTGTTTCTGTTATAGTGAAGAGGACATTTCTATGTCACTGCCAAGCCTGTTTCTAAGAATACAAGACCCCGCCCTCAAAGAGGCTATCGCTTCTTGTCAGGAATTACATAAGTTCCGTTTGTATGACACAGAAACGGACGATGATTGGATTGATCACTTCGTCGACGTTCAACCGGATGTCGCGATTGTCGAAGTGGCGCATTTCACTCACGCTGATTACCAGCGACTTTCCGATATCGAAGCCATTTACGACATGGACTTAATCATCATCAGTTCAGGCGCGCCTAACGAGAACCTCGATAAACTGATGAACCTAGGTGCCATTTTTCACTACAGAAAACCCGTCGATCTCACCATCCTGTCTGATACGCTGACCGAAGTGAGCCAGTATTATCAGCACAAGCAGGAGCAAGGACGTAAAGTCGCCACCAGCGATTTGGATCAGTTTGGTTTGCTAGTTGGCTCATCTTCTCCGATGCACCAGCTGTACCGCATGATCCGCCGTGTCGCAAAAACCGAAGCCAACGTATTGATTGTCGGTGAAAGTGGCTCAGGTAAAGAGCTTGTGGCACAAACCATCCATCTCGCCAGCGAGCGTAAGCAGCAACCTTTTATTGCCATCAACTGTGGTGCCATTAGCCCAGAACTGGTCGATAGCGAACTGTTTGGCCACGAAAAAGGCGCTTTCACTGGCGCGAACAAAACTCACCAAGGGGTATTTAAGCAAGCGGAAGGCGGCACGCTGTTTTTGGATGAAATTACGGAGATGCCGATCGAGCATCAAGTGAAACTGCTGCGTGTGCTAGAAACTGGCGAATACCGCCCAGTGGGCAGTAATATCGTCCACATCGCCAATACCCGCATCGTCGCGGCGACCAACCGCGATCCTAAAGTCGCGATCGAAGAACAATTTCTGCGTGAAGACCTATTTTTCAGGCTATCGCACTTCCCGTTAACCGTTCCACCATTGCGCGAACGTGGCGGAGACATCGTCGGATTAGCCAAACACTTTATTGCGCACCGCAACGCTAACGAATCCAAAACCAAGACGATTCTCGACTCGGCAATCCAAAAAATCGCCATGCACGATTGGCCTGGCAACGTTCGAGAACTCAAACACACCATCGAGCGAGCGTTCATTCTCGCCGACGATACCATTAAAGATGAACATCTGATTTTCGATACGCCGCCACTAGAAACTGGCACCCGATTAGAAGATATGGTGCCTGCTGGCGTATCGTTAGAAGAGCTGGAAAAAGCCGCTATTCTCAATACGCTTGAAGAGAATCAAGGCAACAAAACGGAATCGGCTCAGGAGCTGGGTATCAGCGTTAAAACGCTGTACAACAAGCTCGAAAAGTATCAAGATGAGTAAACACACCGCAAATAGCAAAAGAGCACTGAATTCAATTCAGTGCTCTTTTTCGTCGTCTCTTTCTATCTTTGCGTGCAGCGCTGGATTACACCCACTGACCTGCCACAAAGCCACTCGACCAGCACCATTGGAAGTTATAGCCACCTAACCAACCGGTCACATCCATCACTTCGCCGATGAAGTACAGGCCTTTGATGTTTTTACATTCCATGGTTTTAGAAGACAGGTGATCGGTATCTACACCACCCAAAGTTACTTCCGCCGTGCGGTAGCCTTCAGTGCCATTAGGTGCGATTGACCAGTTTTCTAAACGCTCTACCACGCTAGCAAGCTCTTTCGGGTTGAACTGCTTGAGAGGTTTGTCCATCAGCTCTTTACGTTCAATCAGCACTTCCACTAAACGCTTTGGCAGTACTTTTGCTAAGGTATTCTTTAGCGATTGATTTGGATGTTTCTCAAGGCTGCGCTCGAGCAGCAGAGCGATGTCTTCGTTAGGAACTAAGTTGATAGAAACTTTCTGACCCGCTTTCCAGAAAGAGGAAATTTGCAAAATCGAAGGGCCCGATAAGCCGCGGTGAGTAAACAACAGCGCTTCTTTGAACATGGTGCCATCTTCGGCGGTAATTTCCGCAGGCACAGCAATACCAGACAGTTCAGCAAAATCTTCTTTGTCTTCTTTGTGCAGCGTAAATGGCACAAGTCCCGCCGTGGTTGGGATTACCGGCAGACCAAACTGCTCAGCCACTTTGTAACCAAATGGCGTCGCGCCCAGTTTTGGCATGGAAAGGCCACCGGTCGCAATCACCAAAGATTCGCACTCAATGAGCTCAGTACCCGCGTGCAGACGAAAGCCTTCTTCGGTTTTCTCAATGGTGTGCACATCGCATTGGTAACGCTGTTGAATGTTTGGCATGTCACACTCGGCCAGCAGCATCTTCACGATGTCTTTGGCGGTAAAGGCATCGACACAAAACAATTGGCCGTGATCGCGCTCTTCAAATTCAATACCGTGTTTGCTGACCAAGGAGATGAAGTCCCAGTTGGTATACTGCGACAGCGCCGATTTAACGAAATGAGGGTTCTGGCATAAGTAGTTATTCGCCGACACGTCGTAGTTGGTGAAGTTGCAGCGGCCACCACCAGAGATAAGGATTTTACGTCCTGGCTTTTTGGCATGATCCAGCACAAGCACACTGCGTCCGCGCTTGCCTGCTTCTGCAGCACACATCAAACCCGCGGCTCCCGCGCCAATTACAACAACATCAAATTTCTTACTCATCGGTCGCTCTTAGGCTCTATCCAAAATCCAAAACAATAAAAAAGGATGTGCTTATTGCACATCCTTGCTTTCTAAGAGCGCCATTCTACCGACAAATGTCGAAAGGGAAAAGCGCTTAAATTCCAAGCATCGCCTAGTACGGCTTAGCTGGAAAGACCTACAAGATGAAGGCCGCCAGTAGGGTAACACCAAGCAACGCGGTTGATAGCACAAACAACTCACGCACCCGTTCACACTTACCTGTGAATATCTCATCATGGTGATGGTGATACTCTTTGCTTTTAATGTAGTGGAACAAACGCACCTGTTTGGTGACGTTACCGTGAGTGGTGAAGAAACCATTGCCATCCACTTGTTGATACAACAATGGGTGCGCTTCACGCATGATGTAAATAAGAGAACGAAGAGCGGTGAGATAACGGATCATATTGACCCCCGTTACTACCATTAGCGCAAATAAGATTGTGTCTCCACTGATCATCTTTTCCTCCCTACATCTTCAACAATGCTCAAGAGAAAAAGACGATCAATGCTTCGTCTTTTAACCGCTACTTATCGCGTTGAGAACGCTTTACGCAGCTGGAGCACCCATGATTGAAGATGAACCTTCTTTCGCCATTTGAGCTAGATCTTTGTCGATGAAGAACAATGCTTTGCCGTCCTCACCAACCAATTCGATCTTATCTAAAATCCCTTTAAACAACTTCTCTTCTTCGTGCTGTTCTGACACGTACCACTGTAGGAAGTTAAACGTTGAGTAGTCTTGGCTTGTAAATGCAACATGCGCCAATTTATTGATTTTTTCCGTGATCATTTGCTCATGTTCGTAGGTTTCACGGAAAACATCACCTAGGCTTGCGAAATCATGTTTTGGTGCTTCAATCGCGCCTAGGATAGGCATTGAGCCAGTTTCACTCACATACGTGAACAGGCGTTGCATGTGCTCCATCTCTTCTACGGCGTGTGCACGTAAAAATTCAGCCGCACCTTCAAAACCTTTGTCTTCACACCAAGCACTCATTTGTAAGTATAGATTGGATGAGAAAAATTCTAGGTTAATTTGCTCATTCAATTGTTCGACCATAGTTTGAGACAGCATGTTAACTCCTATTTATGTGCATGCGTTTTACACCACTATAACATGATTACTGAGACAAGACTTTGTACCTACAATAATGATATGAGATCACTTCGGCAAAATTTCTCAAGGGTTAGTGCTAATCTGAAACTATACCCAAGTGACTTCATAAATGTCGAAGTCAGGGCCTTGGCACTGAGGTCAGTTCGAGGTTGCTTAGGTATACGACCTTACAAGGAGATAGCAATATGAGTTACAAACACATACTTGTGGCAGTCGACCTTTCAGACGACAGTAAAGTGTTGATTAAGAAAGCCGTATCACTGGCTAAACCTCTGGATGCGAAAGTCTCTTTTATTCACATCGACGTGAATTACGCAGAGCTCTACACCGGGCTTATCGATATCAACATGGCAGAAGCGCAGCATCAAGCAATGGAAGCGTCTCGTACCCAATTGGCAAACTTTGCGGAGTACGCTCAATACCCAATCACTCATACTTTAGTCGGCAGTGGTGATTTAAGTAACGAGTTGTGCGACACGATCAAAGATTACAGTATCGATTTAGTGGTTTGTGGTCATCACCAAGATTTCTGGAGCAAGATTCTCTCTTCAACTCGTCAACTGATTAACTGTTCACCAGTCGATATGCTGGTCGTACCGCTAAAAGACTGATTGGCGCGACGTTAAAACTTGGTTAGACTGCGGGCATATTTGTTGTTGATAAAGATTCTCATCTATGGCTTATCTATCCGCAGTTACCCTGCTTTGGGCATTTTCATTCAGCCTGATTGGCGTTTACCTTGCTGGTCAGGTTGATTCTTGGTTCTCCGTGTTCATGCGTGTGGCACTGGCCAGCGTTGTATTCATTCCTTTCCTTAAATTTCGCGGCGTAAGCAAATCTCTGATCGCGAAACTAATGATCGTCGGCGGCTTTCAGCTCGGTTTAATGTACTGCTTCTACTACCAGTCTTTCTTACTCCTTTCTGTTCCAGAAGTGTTGCTGTTCACTGTATTCACACCGATTTATGTGACGCTGATTTACGACTTCCTGAAAGGTCGTTTTTCGCCTTGGTATTTAGTCACCGCGCTGATCGCAGTCGCGGGGGCCGCATGGATCAAATTCGCTGGCATTAATGAAAACTTCCTAATGGGCTTTTTGGTCGTGCAAGGGGCGAACCTCTGTTTTGCCATCGGTCAGGTGGGCTACAAATACATCATGGAAAGTGAGCCCGTCGATTTACCACAGCACACCGTGTTTGGTTACTTCTACTTGGGTGCGCTTTGTGTAGCAACCGTGGCTTTCGCGCTCATGGGCAACCTCGACAAACTGCCAACCACCGCAACCCAATGGGGCATTTTGACCTACCTTGGTTTGATTGCATCAGGCTTTGGTTACTTTGCGTGGAACAAAGGGGCAACCTTAGTGAATGCCGGCGCGTTAGCGGTAATGAACAACGCGTTAGTGCCAGCAGGCTTAATTGTGAATATCGTAATTTGGAACCGAGACGTCGACATCGTACGCCTCGCGATTGGCGGCGCGATCATCATGCTATCGCTGTGGATTAATGAAACGTGGGTGAAAAAACGCGTTGAAATGAGCTACGCCAATAAGTAACGTGCCTTTCTCGACACATATTCCAGCAATAAAAAACGCTCTCCAACTGGAGAGCGTTTTTTTAATTCAATTAATGCACTTTGGCTTGCGAGCTTGCGCCCATCAACGCATTAGGCGGCGTTGATAACAACACTTCCAACTTCGCATTGCGGGCTTCCAGTTTGCGTTGACGCTTGAGCAACTTCTGCTGCTTTTTTGCCACTTTTAGCAGCTTTTTCTGCTGTTTGTAGTGTTTTTTCAGTGCCTTTTTCGCTTTCTTAAGCGCTTTTTTATCGGCCAAATCAAACAGTGCAGGAGCCGCCATCGACACTGGTGTCACCACTTTCGCGGCTTGTTTCTTCTCTTTCACTCGCTCGACCACACGTTTCACGATCGCCGCCTTTTCTGCGCTGTGTTTTGGCGTGACGGAAATGGATTGCGCAGGCAGCGCTTCAGCTAACAGACCGCATGCTTGTTGCTCGTTTAACGGCTTGTCTTGGCATTTTTGTGGAGGAATTGCGGCAGGCTTACACAATGAGTCTTTAGAAGCGGAAGAGCGTGCACAAGAGCGACAAACGAACTTAGGTGCGACGACCAAACGGTGAATGTCACCCAAGTTGGCCGCAATTTGTTTGCGGTTCATCTTACATAAGCGTTTAGACATTCGACTACTCCAGCTTCCCAATTATCGACAGCATCACAACAAGTGAAATAATAATAATTCTTAGTTAGATATACAGTCAGAGTGTCGAATTAGCAAGTGAAAACTATCAATAGTGTTCAGGAAAGAATGGCAGCGTCACAGCACTTGGTTCAATGCTGTGACGAGAAGTTTTTGCGAGTCAGGAGGTTATGCCATCGAGGCTTTAACGTAGACGTCGAAACGGTTCTTTTTGGTTTCAATCGCCATGCTTGGCTTTTGCTCGTTCAGCCAGTTCGCGTAGTCCGGGCGCTTAACCACCACGCGTTTCGTTGCCAATGCCAGAGCAGGTTCGAGCAATCCATCGGCATCCAAATCCGCTCCCACCAAAGATTGGAAGACGCGCATCTCTTTTTTCACCAACGCGGATTTCTTTTTGTTTTCTGGGTGTGGGTACATCGGGTCGAGATACACCACATCCGGTTTCACAAACTCGCGGTTTTGCGCCAGTTGATCCAGCGCGTCATGGCTGGAGGCATGGATCAACGACATACGCTCAGATACCCACGAGCCGATTTCTGGGTCTTGTTTCGCGCGAGCCAAGCCGTCATCCAACAAGGCCGCCACGACTGGGTGACGCTCGACCATCTGCACTTTACAACCTAGCGATGCGAGCACGAACGCATCACGACCAAGGCCTGCCGTGCCGTCTAACACGGTTGGGGTCGCACCTTTGTTCAAGCCTGCGGCTTTTGCGATCGCTTGCCCTTTGCCGCCACCGAATTTACGGCGATGACCCACCGCGCCACCAATCAAATCTACAAAAATCGCACCGAGCTTAGGCTCATCGACTTTACGCAGCTCTAAACGCTCCGCAGTCAGCACCAAAGCAAAGTCGCTCTCGTCAGAGTGAGAAAGCTGCCAACGCGCAGCCAGTTCGTCGAGATGAAATTGTTGAGACGGGTCTTCACAGATCAATTGCAGTTGCAAAAGGAGGCTCCAATAAAAATCGAGGTAACTGGCGCTGAGTGTATACCCAAGTTACCTCTAAAAGCTAGATTGGCGGCGAGATGCCAAGGTTAAAGCGAAGAGAGATTCTCGACCAATTCTGCCAACGGTTTCGGGTGACCAATGCCATAACCTTGCCCGTAATCCACACCAAGGTCGATCAAGTGCTGCATGACTTGTTCGTTTTCGACAAATTCCGCCACCGTAACTTTGCCAAGCTGCTTTGCCAAATCGTTAATGGAGCGAACCATCACTCGGTCCATTTCATTCACGTCGATATCTCGCACGAAAAGGCCATCAATTTTCACTATATCTACAGGAAGTTTCTTCAAGTAACCAAAAGACGACAAGCCCGAACCAAAATCGTCCAGCGCAATCATACAGCCGAGCGATTTGGCTCTGGTGAAAAAGTCGATGGCTTGATCTAAATTGCCCATGGCCGCCGTCTCTGTGATTTCTAAACAGATTTTTTCGCACGGCATGGTCGAGTTTTTCAATCGTTCGAAGAGAAAATCGATAAATTCCTGATTCCCCATGGATTGACCAGAAAGGTTAATCGAGCAACGCCCCAACTTTTCCACTACGTCTGGTCGCTGTTCAAACCATTCAAGCGCTTGGTTGATCACCTGCTTATCAATCCAATGCGCAATGTTATAACGCTCGGAAGCGGGAATGAAAATCGCCGGAGAGACGTAGTTACCCTGCGCGTCACGAATACGCACCAAAATCTCGAAATACATCAGCGACTCTGGCGACTGCAAATTCATCACTCGTTGAGCAAACAGCTCCAAGCGCTGATTGGATAACGCCTCGTGCACCAAGTTGACGCTCTGCATTTCCATCTGACGACGCTGCAACTCTTCATTATCTAAGCTGAACAGATTGTAACGGTTACGCCCTTGCTCTTTCGCCGCATGGCACGCCGAATCCGCTTGCGCGTGCACCATTTGCGGCGTTTCTGCCGTGTGATCGATGATACGAATGCCGACCGAACAACTGATGAATAAGCGTGTGTCTTCCCAGATAAACAGGTGCTCACCCAATGTGGAGATAATCACCTTCGCAATATTGATCGCGCCATACTCGTCGCAATCTTTCAGTAGCACCGCAAATTCATCGCCACCCATTCGCGCAAGCACGGAGTTGTATGGCAGCACCTCTTCCAACATGCTGGCGCAAAATTGAATCGCGGCATCGCCCGCATCGTGCCCAACGGTATCATTAAGCACTTTCAACTGGTCGAGATCGAGGTACAACATCGCATGCACTCGGCGGTGGCTATCCACTTCACGCAGCGCGGTTTTCAACTCCAACTCAAAGTGGTTGCGGTTGTATGTCCCCGTCAATAAGTCATAACGCGCCTGATACTCTAACTTCTCAGCCAAAAGTTTGGTCTCTGAAATGTCTTCACCCACAATCAGCAACTGATCGGAATCGTTGAGCGGTCGAATGTTTTCGCGTACCCAAACACTGTGCCCGTCAGCATGGCGATACTCGATTTCACGTCGCCACACATCATGAACTTGATGACTCGGTTGTAACAACACCTGACGTGGGAACAGCGCTTTGTCATCAAGATAGAATTCTCGCAGGCGATGGCCGAGCATCTCAATCGGCTCGTAGCCCAATAACAGTTGCGCGAATCGGTTCACTTCTTGGATGCGGTTGTGGCTGTCGAGCGTCACCATCATCACAGGCTGCTGCTCGTAGTAATTACGCAAGCTCGACTCACGCTGATAGAGCTTATCTTCCATCAACTTACGGCTGGTGATATCACGCGCCTCAAACAGATACTGCTTTTGTTTGCCTACCTGCTGGGAGAACGGCTTTAAGGAAATTTCGAGCACCATAGAGCCATGCTCTTTGCTCCAGATTTCGGCTTCAAATGTCGAAACTTGTTGCTGCGGTGCGTCAAAATAATCGGCGATCGCGTGGCGTGCTTGCTCACTCCAGTTTTGATGTAACCAAAGTGGCTTATCTAAGCGTAATTCCTGATGATAGAGTAAAGATTGCAGACGATCGTTGCCAGATTTAAGCAAACCATGTTTATCCAAAATCCCCATGTACTGCATACTTTGGTCAAAAATGGACTCTAAAATCGCCTGGCTTTCACGAGCAGCCGTCTCGCTGCGGCGAATGCGTTGCAAGTAGTAGCTCAGTAGCAAAATGGCCACCAGCATCAGCACGAACAAACTGCCAAACAAGCGAATTTCTTTGGCGAAACGCTCCGAAAATTCCATCGGCTTATTAAAAAAGACCGCCGAGGATTCTTGCTCTGCGCCCAACCCCCAGCGCACAACCGCTTGGTAATCGAGCTTGATTTCAGAATCGCCATTCACCACCGGAGGTAATGGTTCTTGTGGGTGGTCGAGCACTTGTTCAAGTAATCTAGCCGCTTCAACACCTTGCCGATAACCACTTTGAATCACGCCGCCCACCGCACCATGACCCAAACCTACGTCGTGTACCATAAACAATGGCGCGTTGGAGGCCTTGTTGATCTGAATCCAGTCACGTTCGCTGCCGACCACACCATCTTTGTCGCGGTAGTAAGTCCAAAACAGCACCACATTTTCTTTATTGAGTTGAGCGATTTTTTTCTTCAATGCTTCAACATTGTCAGGGACAAGTTGAGTGATCTTGTTGCGATAACGGTCATGTTGTTGGATAAAATCGTCAATCTCGTCGCGAAGTATCGCACCAGTCACCGAATGATCACTAATGATGTAAATCTGCTTATTGTCTGGATGCAAACGCTCGATCAGCGCTAAGTTCGCTTCTAAATCGACGTTCTCAATCACGCCGGTTGCGTTAAGTGATTGATGAAAGGAAGGACGGTAATTGTTGATGCCACAGAAAATCACTGGCGTGTCTTTGATCAACGGCGCCAAGTGCTGCATCAATTCCAATGCATTGTTGTCCGTCACCAAAATGGCATCAAAACGCTCATCGCTCAACTTGGTGCGATAGAGTGATTCGAGCTGGGTAAAAAACTGCTCGCTCTGGTTGCGCTTGGAATCCAAGTATAAGACGCGCATGTCCATCTCACGGTCATCGAGTTGTTGATCGATCCCGCGCTGAATAGAATCCGTCCAAAAGAATCCTTGGTGATAAGAATGGACGACAAGCACCTTCGGCTCTTGAGCAAGTGTCAGTTCACTCCAGGCACATGCACTCCAGAATAAGGCGACCAAAATCAGAAAACGCTGCACATTCTCTCCATAGCATCGGAGTTAACCCGCAGTTACCCCTGCCAAACCTTGTGAATCGTGTCCGCTGTGAGTATAAAAGAGACGTAACTCTCATACCCAACGGAAATAATAGTATGAATGCGAGCCTGCCGAAACTCGACGACCTTGACCGCGCAATCTTAAAAACACTTATGGCAGACGCCAGAACGCCTTACGCCGAAATGGCTAAGCAGTTCGATGTCAGCCCTGCCACCATTCATGTGCGTATCGAGAAAATGAAATCGGCTGACATAATCGAGGGTACGGAGGTGATCGTAAATACCAAGAAGCTCGGCTACGATGTGTGTTGCTTTATTGGTATTAACCTTAACGCGGCGCGTGACTACCATTCCGCGTTAGAAAAACTCAATGCTCTCGATGAGGTAGTGGAAGCTTACTACACCACAGGCGCGTATAACATATTCGTCAAATTGATGTGCAAATCGATTGAAGAGCTGCAATTTGTGCTGATTGATAAGCTGCAAGCCATTGATGAGGTTCAGTCCACGGAGACATTGATATCGTTGCAAAACCCGATCAACCGCAACGTGAATCCGTAAAATTTTTTATAAAAAATGTACAAAAAAGGCCAACCGAACGGTTGGCCTTGGTGTTTTTTGCTCAATTTACGCCGCAATACCCGAATGGCGCAGCAGTGCATCGATTTGTGGTTCACGACCACGGAAGCGCTTAAACAGCTCCATTGGCTCTTCACTGCCACCCATTTCTAGAATGTTGTTCAGGAAGCTTTGCCCCGTCTCTTTGTTGAAGATACCTTCTTCTTCAAAACGAGAGAATGCGTCTGACGACAACACTTCTGCCCATAGGTAGCTGTAGTAACCCGCGCTGTAACCACCAGCGAAGATGTGACCGAAGCTGTGTGAGAAACGCGCCCACTCAACCGCTGGAACAACCGCCACTTTCTCTTTCACTTCTGCCAAGGTTTCCAGCACACGTGCACCCACTTCTGGGTCATATTCGGTGTGAAGCGTGAAGTCGAACAAGCCGAATTCTAGCTGACGCAAAATACCCATCGCAGATTGGAAGTTTTTCGCCGCGAGCATTTTGTCTAGCATCACTTTTGGTAGCGGCTCGCCCGTTTCGTAGTGACCAGAAATGAACGCCAGCGCGTCTTCTTCCCAACACCAGTTTTCTAGGAACTGACTTGGTAGCTCAACCGCATCCCAAGGTACGCCATTAATGCCTGATACCGCGCCAGTTTCTACCTGCGTCAGCATGTGGTGGATGCCGTGACCAAATTCATGGAAAAGTGTCACAACTTCATCGTGCGTAAACAGTGCTGGCTTGTCGCCTACTGGACGGTTGAAGTTACAGGTTAGGTACGCAACCGGCGTTTGCAGTTCGCCAGATAGCGTAATACGACGACCACGACAGTCATCCATCCACGCGCCGCCACGTTTGTGTTCACGAGCGTAGAGATCTAGGTAGAAGCTGCCACGTAGTGTGCCTTCAGCGTCAAAGATATCGAAAAAGCGCACAGATTCGTGCCAAGTGTCTACGCCTTCACGCTCAGTAACGGTCATGCCAAACACGCGGTTTAACACTTCAAACAGACCGCTCACGACTTTTGACTCTGGGAAGTATGGGCGCAGCTCTTCGTCCGAGATTTGGAACAAGTGCTGTTTTTGCTTCTCGCTGTAGTAAGCGATATCCCACACGTTCAGCTCTTCAACGCCAAATTCGCTCTTAGTAAACTGACGCAACTCTTCAATTTCGCGCTCACCCTGCGGTTTCGCACGTGTCGCTAAGTCATTTAGGAAACCAAGCACTTGAGCCGGAGTTTCTGCCATTTTGGTCGCCAACGACTTCTCACTGAAGGTGTTGAAGCCCAGCATACGTGCGATTTCATGACGCAGTTTTAGCTGCTCAGTAATGATTTCTGAGTTGTCCCATTTGCCTGCGTTTGGACCACGATCAGAAGCGCGCGTCACGTACGCTTCGTACACTTCTTTACGCAACTCTTGGTTGTCGCAGTACGTCATGACAGGTAGGTAAGATGGGATATCCAGCGTGATCAGGTAGCCATCGAGCTCTTTTGCTTCTGCAGCGGCTTTTGCTGCTGCCAACGCCGATTCTGGCATACCCGCGAGGTCTTTCTCATCCGTGATGTGCTTGGTCCAACCCATGGTGGCATCCAGCACATTGTTGGAGAATTTAGAGCTCAGCTCAGACATGCGTTTGCTGATCTCGCCGTAACGGTGCTGCTCGTCTGATGGCAAGCCGATGCCCGACAATTCGAAGTCACGTAGCGCATCGGTGATGGTTTTCTGTTGGGCACGCGTTAGCGTTGCAAATTCTTCGCTCGCTTTGATGGTCTTGTACGCTTCGTACAGGCCTTTGTGCTGACCAACCCAAGTGCCGTATTCCGACAAAATTGGTAGGCAGCTTTCGTACGCTTCACGCAGAGCTTCGCTGTTCACCACAGAGTTCATGTGACCAACTGGCGACCAAATGCGGCTCAGGCGGTCATCAATTTCTTCTAGAGGAGCAATCACATTTTCCCAAGTTGGGTTGGTGTTGTCTTTTAGCACCTCTTCAACTTTGGCGCGACAATCTGCAATCGCCTGCTCGACAGCAGGTTTAATGTGTTCTGGTTTGATTTGCGAAAACGGAGGTAGGTCCGTAAACGTTAGAAGTGGATTAGACATGAATAATTCCTTTTGTGTTTTGGCTCTATGACTGCCCATAAAATAGGCGGACCCAATGCACAAGTAAGCCGACAACATGGATTGGGGGAGCTCCGTTCCCTTTCTCTATGCTGCGATGACCGGATGATCAACGAGAGCTTGCTCTGTCCTTGAGTCTTATTCTGCCTAAGTGGCAGAGCACTCTATTGGAGCACCGCGATCCCACTTAGGTTCAATATGTTTAGTAAGTATGGGTGACTTAAAGAGATTTCAATAGTGAGTGCATTTTAAGTCGCGCAAAATCAAACGGAGATTCTGCATCTGCAAGGATGTTGGGTATAATACCCTCAACACACCGAAAATTTATTGTATCTGAAATCACAGACCACACTCAGCCAAAGAGTGTTTCGAGAGTTTAATTTGTTAAGTTACCGCCACAGCTTCCACGCTGGCAACCATGCCGACGTGGTCAAACACATCGTTCAAAGCCTCATTCTTGATGCGCTGAAACAAAAAGATAAGCCATTCGTTTATCACGATACCCACTCGGGTGTGGGCCGTTACGATCTGACTCACGAATGGTCTGAGAAAACGGGCGAATACAAACAAGGCATCGCGCGTATTTGGGATAACCCAAATATTCCTGAAGACATCAAAAGCTACATCGATGCAATCAAAGCACTCAACAACGGCGATAAGCTGCGCTACTACCCAGGCTCACCGCGTGTGGCGCGTGCGCAAATCCGCCCACAAGACCGCATGGTACTGACAGAACTGCACCCAGCCGATCACCCATTGCTGGAGCAAGAATTCCATCGCGACCGCCAAGTCAGCATCTACAAAGAAGATGGCTTTAAGCGTCTAAAAGGCAGCCTACCACCGCAAGAACGTCGTGGCTTGGTACTGATTGACCCGCCATACGAGCTAGCTAAAGAGTACCGCGATGTGGTGCAAGCGATTTACCAAAGCCACAAACGTTGGGCTACGGGCATCTACGCGATTTGGTACCCTGTGGTAAACCGTCACGACATCGAAGACATGATTGAAGGTCTAGAAGGTCTTGGCATTCGTAAAATTCTGCAAATCGAATTGGGTGTCGCACCCGATACCAACGAGCGCGGCATGACGGCATCCGGCATGATTGTGATTAACCCACCGTGGAAACTGGAAAGCCAGATGAAAGAGATTCTGCCATTCCTGCAAGACGCGATCGCACCAGCCACCGGCCACTGGAAAGTGGACTGGATTGTGCCAGAGTAAACACTTCTGCACCGAAACCTCTCAGCGCAACGACATTTTCGTTGCGCTTTTTTATGCTCTCAACTCCGCCGTCTGATCGCGCTTATTCTTCTTTTTGTACCTCTCATCGCTATTTGTCATAAGCAATGTCACTTTTTCCCATTTAGGAATTCGTTACATTCGATTTATGATAGTGGGATAACGGTGGCATTGAGTTCAGGCAAGGTCATCCCAATCTATCTATGTACCAGATAAAATTTATAAGCTCTTGGAGAAAGTAATGGCGACTCATTTTGACTATATCTGTATCGGTGGCGGCAGTGGCGGCATCGCATCTGCAAACCGTGCGGCGATGTACGGCGCGAAAGTTGCGCTAATCGAAGCTCAAGATCTCGGTGGTACCTGTGTAAACGTAGGTTGTGTACCGAAGAAAGTGATGTGGCACGGCGCACAAATCGCAGAAGCAATGAACCTGTACGCAGAAGATTACGGTTTTGATGTCGACGTGAAAGGTTTCGACTGGAGCAAACTGGTTGAGAGCCGTCAGGCGTACATTGGTCGTATTCACCAATCTTACGATCGCGTTCTTGGCAACAACAAAGTAAACGTGATTAAAGGCTTTGCTAAGTTTGTTGACGAGAAAACCGTAGAAGTAAACGGTGAACATTATACTGCGGATCACATCCTGATCGCGGTGGGTGGTCGTCCTACTATTCCAAACATTCCAGGCGCTGAATACGGCATCGATTCAAACGGCTTCTTCGACCTAGCAGAGCAACCAAAACGCGTTGCGGTTGTCGGCGCTGGCTACATCGCAGTTGAAATTGCTGGCGTACTGCACGCACTAGGTACAGAAACGCACCTGTTCGTACGTAAAGAGTCACCACTGCGTAGCTTCGACCCAATGATCATCGATACGTTGGTTGAAGTGATGGAAGCAGAAGGCCCAACACTGCACACCCATTCTGTACCAAAAGAAGTGGTAAAAGAAGCCGATGGCAGCCTAACTCTGCACCTAGAAAACGGTGAGAGCCAAAACGTTGACCAACTGATTTGGGCAATCGGTCGTCACCCAGCAACAGACGCAATCAACCTAGCGTCAACTGGCGTTGCAACGAACGAAAAAGGCTACATTAAGGTAGACGAATACCAAGAAACCAACGTGAAAGGCATCTACTGTGTGGGTGACATCATGGAAGGCGGTATCGAGCTAACGCCAGTAGCCGTGAAAGCGGGTCGTCAACTTTCTGAGCGTTTGTTCAACAATAAACCAAACGCGAAGATGGACTACGATTTGGTACCAACTGTGGTATTTAGCCACCCACCAATCGGCACTATCGGTCTTACAACGCAAGAAGCGGAAGAGAAGTACGGCAAAGACAATATCAAAGTCTACACGTCTGGCTTTACTGCGATGTACACCGCCGTTACTAAGCACCGTCAACCATGTAAGATGAAGCTTGTATGTGCGGGCGAAGAAGAAACGGTTGTTGGTCTACATGGCATCGGTTTCACGGTAGATGAAATGATCCAAGGCTTCGGCGTAGCAATGAAGATGGGCGCAACCAAAGCAGACTTCGACTCTGTTGTGGCTATCCACCCAACGGGCTCTGAAGAGTTCGTAACGATGCGTTAATTGCGCGCTAATCGCATTGCTGATTTCAGCAAATCATTTGAAAAGGTCACCTTAGGGTGACCTTTTTTGTTAGACCATGCTTAACTCGCATTCTCCAATAACGTGCGAATAAACTCGGCTTTGATAGCACTCTCCTGCTTACCGTCATGAATCAGACATAAGTCTGCACGCAGTGACTCTTTCAGCTTGATAAAACGAATCCCACGCCAATGATGCTGAGAAAACGTCGACGGCACCAACGTCACGGTATTGCTGTTTGCTACATACGCCATCAAGGTGCTTGGCTCCACCACTTGTTTGCCAATATGGGGTGAAAAGCCTTCTTGCAGACAGGCATTGATGATGAAGTTTGCCGAGGCAGAATTCGCCAAGCTCATAAACGCAAACTCACTCGTCTTTAAATCTTGGAGCCGCAGCAAAGATTTGCTGGCTAACTCATGTTGCTCCGACACCGCCACCACAAACACATCTTTGCCCAAAGATACCGACTGATACGGATAAATGTTGAGTGCATCGGCAAAACGTACAATGCCCACGTCGATTTTCTTCTCACTCAGATGCTTCTTTTGCGTCTCTGGGTTAAGGTCAAAAATGTCGGCGTGATAACTGCCATGCTCAGCATGGAAGCGCTGTAACAAACGATCAAATCCGCCCCAAAATGCACTACTTACCACCCCAACTCGCAAGATATTTCTCTGGTTCAAACCCACTTGCTGCACTTGATTGAGCGAGACATCCAAGGTCTGAAAAATCAGTTGGCATTTGGACTCCAACAATCGCCCGGCCTCCGTCAGCATGACGTTTCTTGAATCACGCTCAAACAGTTTGACGTTAAGCACCTCTTCCAACTCTTTGATGCGATTGCTCAACGGCGAATTGGTGATATTGAGGTTCTCGGCGGCCTTAGTGAAATGCTTGGTTTGTGCGACCTCGTAAAAGTAACGCAGCATCTTCAGCGTCACGCGCTCAAATGGTTCTGACTTCATACATTGAGTCCTAGCGAATTTCATCATCCTCTTTTTAAGAATGATAGTAGCGAATAAAGCAAAGATAACCAGCGCAGAAAGTCACACAATGGAATCAACACACAACCAGAAGGTGACTAACATGAATCAGGATCCAGTAATCGGCGCGCTACAAACCATTCGCGAACGCAAACCAAACTTCCAACCTAAAGCAGCGTTTATTTTAGGCTCTGGCTTAGGCGTATTGGCAGACGAACTACAAGACAAAGTGGTCATTCCATACGAAGAGCTCGAAGGGTTTCCGGTTAGCACCGTGCAAGGCCACTCTGGTGAGTTGGTGCTTGGTACCATGGGCGGCGTAGACGTAGTGTGCATGAAAGGTCGCGGTCACTACTACGAACACGGCTCAATGAAGGTCATGACAACGCCCGTGCGCACCTTTAAAAAGCTGGGCTGTGAGTTTCTGCTCGTCACCAACGCGGCAGGCTCACTTCGCCCTGAACGCATCGACGTCGGTTCTCTGGTGGTATTTCATGACCACATCAATACCATGCCTGAATCTCCAATGATCGGTCCGAATGATGAAGAGTACGGCCCGAGGTTCTTCAGCCTCGCCAATGCGTACGACAAAGACCTGCGCGCAGAAGCGTTTGAAGTCGGCAAAGCCAATGGCATTCACCTGAATGAAGGTGTGTTTGTCTCTTACACAGGCCCCAACTTTGAGACCGCAGCCGAAATCCGCATGATGCAAATCATCGGTGGTGATGTGGTGGGCATGTCGGTCGTGCCAGAAGTGATTTCTGCGGCGCATTGCGGCTTACCCGTATTGGCAGTGTGTGCGATCACCAACATGGCAGAAGGCTTGGGAGATGTAGAATTGTCTCACGCCCAAACATTGAAGTGCGCGAAGCTAGCCGAAGCAGATTTCATTCGCTTTATTAAGCGCTTTATGAAGCATCACTTCTAAAGCCGCTTCATTCCAAAAAGCAAAAGGGTCATCAAATAACTTGATGACCCTTTTTCGTATCACTTTTTCTAACGTTCGGGGGGTATTTCGGAGCCGTTTGTGCGTTTTACTTAACTGCACGAACCAATTCAGCAATACCTTCCCAATCGCCGTTGTCCATCATTGCAGTTGGCACCATCCACGTACCGCCACAAGCTACAACCGATTTCAGCGCTAGGTAATCTTCCACGTTGGATGGGCTTACGCCACCTGTTGGCATGAATTCCACTGGGTAAACCGCCGTGAGTGCTTTCAGCATGTTTACGCCGCCTGATGGCTCAGCAGGGAAGAACTTCAACGTACGCAGACCCATTTCCATCGCTTGCTCAACCAAGCTTGGGTTGTTTACACCCGGTACGATAGTCACACCACGTTGCTGACAGTATTTCACTGTGGTTGGGTTGAAGCCTGGGCTAACGATAAAGTCCACGCCCGCTTCGATTGCGATATCCACTTGTTCTGTGGTCAGAACGGTGCCCGCGCCAATCAACAGTTCTGGGTACGCTTCACGCATGATGCGAATCGACTCCGCCGCCGCTTCGGTGCGGAATGTCACTTCCGCACATGGTAAACCGTTTTCTACCAACACTTTTGCCAGTGGCAGAGCGTGTGCTACGTCGTTGATTGCGATAACTGGGACGATTTTGATTTCTCTTAATCGTTGTTCAAGTGTTGTCATGGGGAACCTCTAAAGAATAAAGCTTAATGTTGCGACGATAATAAACGCGATACCGCCAAGTAACGTTTCCATTACCGTCCAAGTTTTTAATGTGGTTTTCTCATCCATCTCAAGCAGACGAGAGACCAACCAGAAACCAGAGTCATTGAAGTGAGACAGTACCGTTGCACCACCCGCAATCGCGATTACGATAAAGCAAAGGTCTAGTTCACTCAAACCTGTTGATGCAGCCACAACTGGCGCGATAAGAGCCGCCGTAGTGGTTAGCGCTACAGTTGCCGAGCCTTGAGCAACACGCAGACAAGTTGAAATCACAAACGCCGCCACAATCACAGGCATACCTGTGTCTGTAAGAACGTCAGCCAGTGCATCACCGATGCCGCTTGAGCGCAGTACGCCGCCAAACATGCCACCAGCACCCGTTACTAGGATAACGCCACAGATTGGAGCCAATGACTCACCACACAATTTTTCTAGTTTTGCCATGCCGTAGTCTTTGGCAAACACAGCCAGACAGACAATCAACGTAATCAGCAACGCGACTGGGGTTTTACCTAGCATACGTAGGAACTCAACCAGTGCCGTTTTGCCATCAATCAAACCTGCAACCGCCAGTGTGTTCAATACCGTATCCAAACAGATTAGCAGGACTGGCAGCACAAGGATGGTCATAACCGTGCCAAATTTTGGTGCGTTGCGCTCATCCACCATCGCTTCACCATTAAAGAAGGCTTTAGATAGTGGGATATCGAATTTTTTGCCCGCGTACAAACCAAATAGGTAAGCGCCAAGGTACCAAGTTGGAATAGCAACCAGAATACCCACCACCAATAGCAGACCGATGTTTGCGCCAAGGAATTCTGCCGCTGCAACCGGACCTGGGTGTGGTGGAACAAACGCGTGCATAACCGCAAAAGCACCAGCTGCAGGCAACGCGTATTTAATTGGTGAGCCACCAAAACGAGCCGCCACACTTAGGATGATTGGCATCATCACTACAAGGCCAGCATCGAAGAAGATTGGGAAGCCAAACAGTAATGAAGCGACGCCCAAAGCAAATGGTGCGCGCTCTTTACCAAAGCGACCAATCAAAGTGTCTGCCAGCACTTTCGCACCGCCAGTCACTTCAAGAATTTTACCGATCATCGCACCAAGACCAACCAGTAATGCCACGGAAGCCAGTGTGCCGCCGAAGCCGCCCATCATGGTCGATACGACTTTCTCAGAAGGAACGCCAGTGGCGATTGCCGTACCTAAACTCACCATAGTCAGGGAAGCAAAAGCATGGACTTTCAGTTTAATGATCAGAACGAGTAACGCTGCAATGGCAAGGCCTGCAATCGTCAGTAGGAACGTAGGATCTGGGGCTTGGGTTAATTGCTCCATAGGTTCACCTTTAAGAATTATTGTTTGTGTTATGGTTCACATTTATTTCAGTTACCGGTAACATGTTACCGATAACATGAATAAGATAAACCCATATTTTAAAGTGAATTCAAAAATTGAGATCACGCGCAAATTTGGTTATGAGGATAAGTTATGGCTGGTAGTAGTGTCATCGTTATGGGCGTTTGTGCTAGTGGTAAAAGCACAATTGGTGAGCATCTAGCGAAAAAGCTAGGGCGTAAATTCATTGATGGTGATGATCTTCATCCACGAGCGAACATTCAGAAAATGGCATCGGGCCAGCCTCTGAACGATGATGATCGCAAGCCATGGCTAGAACGCATTCGTGATGCGGCGTACAGCCTAGAAAGCAAAAACGAACACGGCATTATTGTCTGTTCAGCACTGAAAAAGATTTACCGCGATCAGATCCGCGAAGGCAACGACAACGTGACCTTCCTGTTCCTTGATGGCGATATGGAGTTGATCCTTAATCGCATGCGTATGCGCAAAGGCCACTTCATGAAAGAAAACATGGTGAAGAGCCAATTCGAGACGCTAGAGCGCCCAGACAACGAGCCTCAAACTCTGATCGTCAGTATCGATGGAGACATCAGCGACGTCGTGGAACGCTCTGCCGCTGAGCTAATCAAAATGCAAGCGATCGAGGTGGCGTAATGACTCACTCTGTTGTTCTTGAGGTCACACAACGTTTGACCGAGCGCAGCCGTGAAGCGCGCGCTGCGTTTCTTGCTCGCACCGAAGTGCAAGCCGAAGCTGGCAAAGGCCGTGTTGGTTTATCTTGTGGTAACTTAGCCCATGCAGTCGCCGCTTCTTGCTCTTCTGAAAAGAAAAATATTCTCGATTTTACTCATGCCAATGTCGCGCTGATCAGCGCCTACAACGACATGTTGAGCGCCCACCAGCCGTACCAAGACTACCCAGCGCAAATCAAACAAGTGCTGGCGGACTACGGCCATACAGCGCAAGTCGCAGGTTGTGTGCCTGCGATGTGCGATGGAGTGACTCAAGGTCAAGCAGGCATGGATATGTCGCTGTTTTCGCGAGACTTAATTGCGCAATCAACGGCGTTGTCTTTGAGCCACAATGTCTTTGATGCCACATTACTGCTTGGTATCTGTGACAAAATTGCCCCGGGACAACTGATGGGCGCGCTGTCTTACGCGCACCTACCGACTGCGTTTGTACCAGCGGGTCTGATGGCAACAGGCATCAGCAACGAAGAGAAAGTCGACGTACGCCAAAAATACGCAGCGGGTGAAGTCGGCAAAGACGCTCTGCTGGATATGGAGTGTCGCGCTTACCACTCTGCGGGTACGTGTACGTTTTACGGCACCGCCAACACCAACCAGTTGGTGTTCGAAGCCATGGGCTTGATGCTGCCAGGTTCGGCATTCATTCATCCCCATACCCAACTGCGTAAAGCGTTAACCGATCACGCGGCTCTGAAAATCGCCTCAATGACGGCGGGTTCTGCACACTTCCGTCCGCTGGCCGAGGTGGTCACAGAAAAGAGCTTGGTCAACGGCATCATCGCTCTACTTGCATCTGGCGGCAGCACCAATCACACCATTCATATGATCGCCGTGGCGCGTGCTGCTGGCATCTTGCTCACGTGGCAAGACATCAGCGATCTGTCGGATGTGGTTCCTTTGTTAGCTCGCGTTTACCCGAACGGCCCAGCCGATATGAACGCGTTCCAAGACGCGGGGGGCGTGCCTGCGTTATTGCACCGCTTGAACCAATCCGAGCTTTTGCATCGCGATGTGAAACCCGTGTTTGGTGAATTTGAAGACCAAATGACGCTACCGAGCCTTATCGATGGCCAACTGACTTGGACACCGTGCCAAGGCAGCCAAGACGGTGACGTGATCGCCAAACCGGACGCCACTTTCCAAAACACTGGCGGCACTCGCGTACTGACTGGCAACTTGGGTAAAGCCGTGGTGAAAGTGTCTGCGGTGAAAGAAGAGCAACGCGTGATTGTTGCACCTGCGATCGTATTCCAATGCCAACATGAAGTGGAAGCTGCGTACAAACGTGGTGAGCTGAACAAAGATTGCATCGTTGTAGTCACACACAACGGCCCAGCAGCAAACGGCATGCCTGAACTGCACAAGCTGATGCCAATTTTAGGTAACGTGCAAAAAGCGGGCTTTAAAGTGGCGTTGGTTACTGACGGTCGTTTATCTGGCGCGTCAGGTAAAATTCCGTCTGCGATTCATGTTTCTCCAGAAGCCATTCGTGGTGGCGCGATTGGTTTGGTGCGCAACGGCGATTTGATTCGTCTGGATTGCCAAACGGGCGAACTGAACAACTTAAGCGATACCACTGGTCGCGAGTTGATTCATTTCGACACCGAATCTACCCAACAAACCTGGGGACGAGGCTTGTTTAGCGTGATTCGCCAAAACGTCTCTAGCGCAGAAGAAGGCGCAAGCTTCATTGTGTAAGCCAGAAAAAAAATAGCGGAGTTTGATACTCCGCTCTTTGTATTTGTCTTCGTTGTTTTTGTTTGGCTTGATTAAGCGGTTTTCATCACCACAACCGCAGCAATCACCACAAAGATACCAAACCAGCCGATTGGCTTGAGTTTCTGCTTAAACAGCAAGGCTCCACCCACTGCGGTACCCAAGATACCGATCGCGCCCCAAGAGGCGTAAGCAATGGCTAAATCGATCTCTTTAACCGCTTGTGCCAACAGCGTGAATGCTGTCAGTACCAACACAATCGCCGCAATGCCCCAGCCTTTGTATTTAAAACCTTTTGAGCGTGTCAGCGCCATATTGGCCATGATATCGACCAAGGCAGCCATCACGACAAATCCAAATGACATCGTAAAAAATTGACTCATGATTCGCACCTTGTACTAGCAGAAAATGAACGTTCTTTTGCCGGTTTATCGGCGTTTTTCTCGGCGTTAGGTTGATCGTGTGATTCCCCTAAAGTCACACACACAATGCCGACAACGGCTAACATCAAACCAAACAGCTCTTGATGGTTTAAGTTGGCGTCAAAGGCGATGATCGACACCACGGTGATCAACGAGATACCCAACCCTTCCCAGACAGCGTATGCCACACCGATCGATATTTTCTTCGCGGCAAACGCGAGAAAGTAGTAAGAGATTGCGATCAGCACATACATTACGATGTAGCCCCACCACCCGTGCCCTTGTCCGATAAGAGACATTGTGCTGGTGCCAGCCACTTCGGCAACGATGGCGAGCAATAAAAATAGACGTGCAACTAGCATGATTAATCCTCCATCAGAAATTAAAAAAATGCATAACGGAGAATGGTGAATGTCGCGTACCTGTATCGACATTCAAAAAGTTAAAAAGATAAAAATGAGCCACTTCTCCTGACTATTTGAGATAAGGTTAGCGCTGGGTAGGAAAAAGAGACAGGTAATTGAGATATTCATTTTTGAATATCTTAAGAAGTAAGTTGTCTATGTAATCACACAATATTGGCAAGGTTAAAGCATCTGCTCTCTCATTCAGCCGATACCATAAAGTGACGTCATTGCGTAAAAATCAGCGGCGTATTGAGGGTTTGTCGCACCACTTTATGCAGGTGTCTGTGCAAAGGATGGTTGCGGTTGGTTTGAAGGAAACCGCCAGAGACCACAAACTGACTGAACTCACGGTTAACGAGTGGCATTGCGTAAGACGCCAGTTCCGGCATCAACAATGCCGAGCTTTGACTGGCATACATAATTGCGTCGGTTTCTTGCAGCATTTGGCAAGCCACGCGCAAATTATAGGATTTCAATAACACCACGGGCTCATAGCCCATGCGGCGATACTCGGACTCCACGGTACAAAGCGGTTTATATGACGCGGGCGCAGGTAAAGAAACAAGGGGCAGTTTAGAGACCGTGTCCCAATCATTGCTGACTTTCGACAAGGTCGGATGGTTTTTACGCGCCAAAATCACTCGTTTTTCAACGAATAACGGGCGCATGTAAATGTCTTTCGACAGTTCGGTCTCTTGGTCAAGAATGCAGTAATCGTGCTCACCTTCGAGCATTTCATCGTGCGAGTAACTGTTCCAACTGGAAAAGGCAAAGTGCGCTTTAGGGAACGCTCGATGGCAGCCAGTTAGCAATCGCTGCCCTTGTTCATCCATCAAATAAGGGTCGGTTACAATCGCGATCTGCCCTTGATATTGCTGAGGGTCGAATACTTCAAACTCTTGCACCACTTTTTCCAGTGGTGCAATCATGTTATCGAATTCGGCGGCAAGGCGAATCGCCATGGGAGATGGCTCTACCCCATGCGCTTTACGCACAAATAGCGGGTCATCAAACACTTGCTTAAGCTTCATTACGCCGCGGCTGGCGCTCGGTTGAGAAATGCCAAGCTGCATTGCGGCCAGCTTGATGCTGCGGTTTTCCACCACGGCTTTTAATAAACGCATTAAGTTGAGATCCAATGCATCCAGCTGATGTGCCATACCCTAACCTGCCAATACCATTAATGAGCGAATACGAAGAGCGGTTAACTGCGAGTTAAACACTCTCTCCTGAAGTGATCTGATAACCCATATCAAACACTTTTTCTTCTTGCGCTTCACCTTTCAGACGCGCAATTAAAAGCTCTGCACTCTTTACACCAATTTGGAAACGCGGCGTATCAACGCTGGTCAGCTTCGGACTGATGGTCTGACCGATATCCAAGGCGTTATAACCCACCACCGCTAATTGCTGCGGGACTTGAATGCCACGCTGCTGCGCACTCAGCATAGTACCAATTGCGATGTCATCGTTGGTACAGAACACCCCGTCGAGCGTTGGGTACGTTTCCAGTGCGCGTTCAAGCAAATCATGCGCAAGGGAGAAACTGGAGTGCACGCCAGTTAACACATGTTTGGGTTCGAGTCCGGCTTCATTCATCGCGCGATCATAACCTTGCATACGCAGTTTGGTACGCGTGTCCAAACGCGCACCGAAATAAACAATGGTGCGTTTACCAGCGTCCAACATACGTTTCACCGCGTTGTACGAAGCGTCTTCATGATCCAAGCCCACAGCCATATCAATCGGTTGTGGCGGCAATTCCATGGTTTCGACCACCGGAACGCCAGCGTTTTTGATCATCTGCAACGTGCGTGGAGTGTGGTGACTTTCAGTCAAAATCAACCCATCCACTTGGTAGGAAAGCAAAGAGGCGATTTTGCGCTCTTCCTCCAACTCATCGTAGCTAAAGTGTGCCAGTAGTGTTTCGTAGCCGTTAGCCTTAGTGACCGTCTCTATGCCCTGAACAAAGGAAGCAAAAATTTGGTTGGACAGAGAAGGAAGTAAGATGCCGATGGCTTTGCTGGAAGACTTAGACAACATCGCGGGGGCGCGATTTTCGATGTACCCCATCTCCTCGATTGCCGCGGCAATTTTCACGCGGGTCTTCTCAGCCACCGATTCTGGATTGCGCATATAGCGCGAAACCGTCATCTTTGTTACGCCAACTTGGTCTGCGACATCCTGCAATGTCGTTCGTGTTTTTTTATTCTGTTGAGCCATAAATATGTGATTTATCAATAATGTTACATGTAACATTATGACGAATACACAGGATGCCGACAAGCCACCAAAAGCCAAACATAATATCCACAATAAAATCATGCACTTATTGTTACAGAGTTGTTTTTAAAGAAACACTCGCAAAACGAATAAATAAATGACATTAATATTGAGTTTCTTATAAAATAGCGCACGTAAAACAATAAGATATCAGGCACTGTGCAGTTAGGCTCCAGCGAAACCCAAGTTTATTATCATCTTCTTGATCTGGACGACTCTCAAAAGCAGCAATACCTCCAAGAATTGCAACAGAGTCAACCTGAGCTATACATTCAACTCGCGTCCCTTTTAGCCCATGAAGCCCCAGAAGAGCGATTAACGCAATTGCTTTACTTTGGCGCTCATCAAGCGACCAACAGCGAGATCGACCTTAGTGGCGAAGTGATCAGTAAGTATCGCCTAACTCATGAGTTGGGACGTGGTGGTATGGGCGTCGTTTATGCCGCGCAACGCGCAGATGAGACCTTCGAGCAAGATCTTGCGATCAAATTCATCCAAAGCAATTTAAGTAATGTACTCGGACAACGGGCACTTTTCGATGAAGCGCAGCTACTAGCACGTTTAAATCACCCTTATATTGCGAAAGTCTTTGACGGCGGCCTGCATGACGACTCGGTTTACATCGTCATGGAGCGCGTGTTTGGCCAAACATTGGATGATTATCTTGCCGAAGTCACACTGACAGACCGTGAGAAGCTCACGCTGTTTAAGCAGATTTGTCAGGCAATGGAACACGCGCATCACCACCACGTGTTACACGCCGATCTCAAGCCTGAAAATATCCTGATTGACCCAAATAAACGACCGAAATTGCTCGATTTCAACCTGACGCAGAAAGTGCAAAACAGCGGTGGCGAATCCCCACCGGCATTAATTGCGTTTAGCCAAAACTTTGCCAGTCCAGAACAACAGACTGGTCAGTTTCTGACGGCACAAAGCGATGTGTACTCTCTGGGTAAAATTCTCGCGATGATGTTTCCGTCACCGCGCGTTTGGTCTGATGTTTACTGGGTCATTAGACGCGCGACACGCTCTGCCGCAAAACTGCGCTATTCAGACGTTCGAGCACTAAGAATTGATATTGAGCGCATGCTTGAGCGGCGCCCAATCGAACAAAAAAAACATTGGCCGTTGTACAGCGCATTGCGTTTAGTGCAGCGCCGTCCGCTGGCTGCAGCATTATCTGCCATTCTGGTTTTATCCGGCGTGCTATTTGGTAATGCATTGATTCAAAAGAATATCCAACTGCAACAAGAGAAGAAGATTGCAGAAGATATGATGTACGAACTGACTCGCCTCATCTTCCATGCGAAGGGGCAGAACGTCGAACATCTTTCGGTGAACTCCATGATGGAGCTAACACGAAGGCGGATACTCTCTAACCCAGATATCCCCAAACATATAAAACAAAAAATGTTGTTGGCGATGATGACACCGGTGCCAGAGAAGCACCTAACTACACCAATGAGTTGTCAGCCAAATTGTGCGTCTAAGGACAGCACCAACCAATAAGGCTTAAAACAAGATGTATACACGTTCAGTGGTATTTTGGCTGTCTGCATTGACGGCTACGTCCACTTTGGCGGCAGATGCTTCTGCAGCCACTTCACACCCGCCAGCTTCAACCTTGAAGCAAGGCTACTTTATCGACTCTCCAGTGACTGGCCTGTATTACAAAACCAGTTCCAATATCACGGGAGTCACTCAGCAAGGCGCATTTCATTACCAACCAGGTGATGTGATCAGTTTCTTCCTTGGTAACGATGACAAAGGTTATCTGCTAACAACCTTATCGAGCCAAGAAGTGCTTACGCCAACGATGGCGACGACCAAACCCAGCCGCAGCATCAATATGACGCGTCTGCTGCTTTCTCTCGACAGCACGCCTGAGAATCGTGAGGAAATTGTCTTAGCCAACCGTGTGTTGTCTGACCCTCGCTTTCAAAGCCAGCTCAAGAGTCTCGATCTCAATTATCTGGATGACGCTAAACGACATCTCAACCTCGACTGGGTTTCTGTCGATGAGGCGATTGATCACTTGAACGAAAGCCAGCAGTACATTGAGGAAAACTTTGCCTCTGATGAGATCATCTTTGAACCTCGCGGCATCACGTTCAAAAACATCGTGATCAAAAAGAAAGATTGGCAGGGCCGCGCTTGTGCCTACGATCTGCGCTATAAACATCACCCCAAATATCGCCCCCCTTTTGGTGAGACCCGATTCACCATCACCAAAGATTCGTTAATTGAACACCCGAGTGTTGGCGACCATTTTCAAGGTTGCTTCATATCGCCGAATCACCAAATTACGGAAGATATTGTCGAGCCGATTAGCAAATTTGCGGATTGGTTTAACCTTGTTGGTTGCTCTATCACAGGATGCACCCGCAACGACTTGAACGGCTTCTCTCTCGAAGACTTTGACGATGAAGGCGACTGGAAATATCGCTCAGTCGCGATGAATTTTGACCCAAGCACTGAGCTCTTTATGGAGAAAGTACAAGGTCTCGGGCGCAACAAACACATCCAACACAGCAACCGCACTGAAATGCTGTGGTTTTCCTACCCTAACACCAGCGAGCACGATATCGACTACCTCGGCGTGTGGCAGCAAACCCAATACCATCAGCAATCCATGACACAATCGTGTCTGTTAATGCGCCACCAACAAGTGATGCGATTGCCACGCAGCGCCGAGACCTGCCCAACCGATGCAAGCCTATACACCCAAGATGTCACCCGCGAGTTTGCCGATATGTGGTGGGTAAACAATGACGAACCGAAAGCCAATTTGGCGCAAATGAACATCATGGTGCGCTGGTCAACCACTCCGGCAGAAATCAACTACACCACATGGGAATACTTACCGGCGGGAGCCAACTGGGAGCAAGGCATTTTGTATCGCTACCAACAGAACGTTAGTCGTAACCGAGATGGTTCTGATCATATTGAAACGCATACGATTTCTGAATTTGTCAAAGTGAGCGAGGAGGTATAACCATGGCAACGACTTCAGCCCTAACCCACATTATTCAGCAGTGGCAGTCTGGTAATAAACAAGCCGAAAGCGAGCTGTACCAATTCGCCTATTTGCAACTGCGTAAAATCGCCCAACAAGAACGTGAGCGCAACGCCGAAAAATACGGCACCGACAATATGGTATTGGCAGACAGCGTCAACAGTACCACCGCATTGATTCATGATGCTTACCTAAAAATGTCAAACTGCGACATGAGTGAAATCGCCACCAAGCGTGATTTTTTCTTAATGGCAGCTAAAGTCATGCGCCAAATATTGATCGACAACGCTCGCTCACACCAAGCGCAAAAACGCCAGCACATCACGCTGATGAAGGACGAAGAAGACCGCTTTGAGCAGTTGATCATCATGGACAAAGCCTTAGATAGCTTTAGCACACGTTACCCACGTCAATCGAGCGCCTTAAAACTCAAATACCTGATGGGCATGAAGAACCAGGAGATCAGCGAACTGCTAGAGTGCAGCGCAAGCCTAATCGAAAAAGACCTCAAGTTCTCACGCAGCTGGCTGCAATCAAGAATGGCACACGCATAAATCATGACCAAGAAACTGTGGATTATCGGCGCGATCGGCGCCGGTTTATTGGGTGTTTACTTGTTAAGTGACGAGAGCAGCATGGCGTCTGCGGCCAGCTCTTTAAACAGCGCTCCTGTCGATAAAAGAAAAAGCCAACATCACTATGGTGAACGTACGTCGTTAATTGAGGTGAAGCAGGCGCTCACAACATCGGCGTTGGATGGCTCGAGCTCTCTCGATTTAGATGCAGTGCTTAATGCCACCCCATTCGATCAACAAAACGTCGCCGAGAACCCTTTCGATACGTTTGACGGTTACTACCCTTACGATCTGACGGCGGTGACACCACAACCCAAAGTTGATGCGGCGAACAACAGCAAACCCATCATCAATCTATCGGTCGAACAGCGACTGCAAACCATCATTTATGGTTGGGAGCTAACGCAGAACAAGCCGATCAGCAATTCGTTAAGTCTGAACCAATTGTTTGAAGACCCAGATGGTGACTTGCTCACCACTCGGATCTGGTTAGAAAACGCCAATGGTCTTCAGGTGCTCAACCAAGGCCAAATCGTGGTACAAGGTGCGCCAGAAGAAATCGACCAAACCACTTACTTAGCCGTGGCAGCTCGTGACAATCATCATGGTGAAGAAGATTACGCCTGGGTCACGACCCGTTTTGAATTGCCAGTCGTTAAAGAAGAGCAAAACAACACCGACCATCCTTTGGTCGGTGACATTGTGTATCGCCTCGAAACCACACAAAACCTTGGCGGTATCGCGTACGCGTATGAAGTGGTGTATTGCGAAGCATTTCAGTTTGAAAACGAAGAAGTGTATTTTGCCGCCTCCAACAACAAGCGCTTATGCCCAGAAAAGGGAGCACTAAAAAAAGTGGGCCATTATAAAATCAGTGATGACTCGTTGATTGTTAGCGCAAATGGTGCTCGTCAAATCTGGACCACCAAAAAGGTGTACCCATCTCAGGTTCATAAAGAGACTCAGAACTATTTCACCACCGTGTTTGATGGCAAACAATTCGAAAGCTATACCATGCAAAAGAACAAGCAATCGATGGAAAAACGCATCAACGCACCGACAGGACGATATTTATACCAGATATCCTTTTTTGACTATTTGCTACCTCGCCCAAACGGCGATTATCTCGTGGCTGAAATTGGCAATTATATTTATCACCATGGAACTCAAGTCATTGGTCCTCATGGTGAAAGCATCGATTCCGATCTCAACTTACGCACTTACAATCCAAACTTGTATTGTGCTGATGTCGCCATCTGGTACGGCAGCCATGTCATTGCTGGTCAAGGAGACTATCAGGTCGACATCATCTCCGATCCTAACCCCTACGATCCGACTTACCTAATAGACTGCTACGAATACATTAGTAACCCCACGACCAGACAACAATCGTTAGCATTTGATCTGAGCTACTCGCCTTACGACGAACTACTTGATGGCGAGGTGTACAGCTACATTTTGCGTCCAAAGCCTGAACTGGCTGATCGCGTTGAAGAATTTAAAATCAATATGATTTATCACAGCCCAAAGCCGTTACGCTCAAGCAACAAAAAATAACCACTTAAAATACATAATGTTATTTTGACTATTAAATCACTAAAAACAAAAAGTGGAACCGTGATCAAAGTCTCATTTCCTTCCTCATCGACAAAAAACTCAAATAAATTTTACGGGTTTTATGTGGTTTTTCGTGTCTTGAACACTTACTCAATAGTGATTAAAAAGACACAACTTTCTTAAATCTCACTAGTGAGATTTAAGAAAAACAACAATAAAAAAAGCGACTTTCTCATTCGGAAACGAACAAGGACAAATGAATAATGAATAAGGTGAGTTTATTAGCAGCGTCAGTGGCTATCGCTCTTACAGGCTGTGGCGGTTCAGATAGCGGTTCAAGCAGTGCAAGCAACGGTGTTGTGATCACAGGTTTTGACGGCTACTTCAAAAATGCAGTTGTTTTTGAAGACACGAACAACAACGGTCAATGGGACACTCAAGAATCTATTCTTGGTCTGACCGATGAGAAAGGTCAGCTTACACTGGCCGCTAAACCAGAAAAAACCTTAGCACTGCAAACTCTCGTTCCAAACGGTGCGAAACAGAAACAACTTATCGCCTTGGATGCCAAGAAATACGCTGGCACCTACACCGTAGATATGGACCACCCAAGCCAAGCTATGGCGCACGAAATCGTATTCCGCGCACCATCATCGTCTAACGTGATCTCACCTATCACGGACCTTGTGGCGATTGAAATGGCAAAAGACCCTTCAATTACTGAAGAAGACGCGAAAGCAAACGTAAACAAAGCATTGGGAGGCTCAGAGGAAGCTCCGATTGATCTGTACAGTGACTTTGTTGAAGGTGCGACAAAAAACGCCGAACTACATAAAACCGCTCAGATTCTGACAGAATCTAAAGCGCAAAACCCAACAAATTACGAGAAGAAAGCGACTGAGTTTGCTCAAGCGGCAAACCAAGAAGTGGATCGTCTTGTCGCGTCTGGCGAAAACATCAATGACCCAAGCCTACGTCCAGTCATCACTGATAGCACGCCAAATAGCGACAACTTAGCGCCTGAAACGGTAGTCAACAACAAGCTAACCGTCAACGAAACCGTAGAAGACGCAGCTGAAGATAAATTGGATAAGCTACCAAAAATCGTAAAAGGTGCCGCATTTGATGGCGTTGAGCTAAACATCGAAGGTCTTTTCAAAGACAAAGACCAAAGCCTTGTGAGCACAAAACTGACGCATAATTTAGCGGGCACAGGCATTGAAGTTGAGCAAGTTGGTAACCTAATTGTTCTACACCCAGCCGCTATCGTAGAAAAATCCGGTGATTTTGAGATTGTTCTAACGGCGCAGGACAAAAACTCTAACGGGGATGTGCTATCAACTGTGAGTACAGTATTCGAAATCGAAATCGAATCTGCAAACTTACCGCCAATGGTTGTTGAAGCAGAGCAAGCTCGCCTGCAATCGATTGTTGATGGCTGGTACCTACAACAGGGCGAACTGTTTGAACAAACGCTCGATATTTCTGGTTTGTTCCAAGATAAAGACGGTCAGATCACCGACTACTCAGCGGACTACGTAGACATTGAAGGCCTATCAGCAATTGAAGATGGCAATGCGATTGTCACCATCAAAGGCACACCGACAAAAGCTGGTGAATCTGGTGCAGCACTTACCATTAGCGCAACAGATGGTCATACCGCGGTGCAGATTGCACTCAGCATGCCAGAAGTAAAAGAAGGCGTTACGCCACCACCAGTAGTACCGACTTTGGGCTTCACGCAAGCGCACTTCAACGGTCAAGAATGGAAAATGGGTAGCTTTGCGCAAAAAGATGGTGAAATTGGCTATGCCATGTTGATGCAAGACTCTGAGGGCCTACTATTCTGCTGGGGTTCAAACCACGATGAGATGAACCAAGAGTACAAAGCGAACATCAGCGACGTCCTAGAAAACACATGGGAACACGATGCCTACGCCATTCTTGCAGATCTTGACCAACAAACCGGTTACGCGGAATACAACAACAAAGACTGTGAAGACGTCGAGCTAAAAGACGGCAAGCTATACAACAGCTACGGCGAAGAGTATGAAATGCTGTACCAGCACAAAACCGGGAATAACGGCACTCAGATTATCGTTAAAATCTCAGATGATGAACTGTTCTGGATGGATTCAAGCAACACACCGTTTGCGGAATCACTTTCGGTTGCAGAACACATCAAGCATGGCACGGTAGAGCATGACTTGATGGTAGAAAGTAAAGGCAAAGACGACGACAAAATCCTGAAATACTCTTCAGGTACATACGAATACGACGCTGACACTTACAATTACTCGTCGTTCATGCCGACCGGCTTCCAAACGCCAGGAAACTGGGAAATCAAGGATGATGAAGGTCGTGAACTGCTGATTCTAGAAGAAACGGGCTCACAATCAGATTACAAAACTCGTCATCGTTACATCAACCGTGATTTTGGTGATTTCTACATCGGTATCCATTGGAGTAAAGAGCAAAACGGTCATGAATCAGCGCCGGAATATGGCCTGTACTCTCACAACAAAGAAGTAATGACAAGCATCGCGGCTTCACTACCAATTTTGGAGCCAGGTGACGATGACTAAAGCAACCATCGTCAACCCTTGTTGCGACAGTGTGCATTTACGTAGAAGACGTCGAACCTTCTGGGAACGATTTGTCGGTATCAAAGAAGTGTACATTTGCTCAAACTGTCACAAAGAAACACCTCTCAAGTAGCAACAATATTTGAGACCGCAAAAAAGCCCCGCATCGCGGGGCTTTCTTCGTTTTGAAAAGCGCGTTTCGTCCTAAAATGTGGATACATTAAGGATGAACAACCGCTACTTCACACACATCACATTCAACAACGACGTGCCGGTTAACTGATTTGGTTCTCGATCGGCAAACAAGCCTTTCTTATCTTTACCCCAATACGGCAATTGCAGCGGCCATTTGTTCTTCTCCATCACACCAGAATCTCGCAACGCTTTGAATTCAGTCACCGTGGCGAGCGACATGCCCAACTGCTGACAAGTCTGTTGCGAGCTTTCGTAGTTGAGTCGATTCCACGGCTTACCATATTCCATATAAAACTGATTATCTAACAGGTAAGGCACGACATACGTTTTGCCATGTAGAGACGCTCGCAAGCGCACTTCCACCTCTCCATTGCTTTTTACGCTCGGTGCTGGTTTTGCTTTCGCTACCGGTTTTGTTGTCGTGCTCGGTTTCGGCTCTTTTGCCGTAACTGGCTGCGCTGTCGTTTTTGTCGCAGAACCTTTAAACGCCTCGGTATCTGGACGACTGGCCACGACTGGCGCAACAGGCTTCGGTGCGACGTTGGGTTTGGCGACAGGAGTCGACTTTGATGACGGCTGCATTTGCTTCACGGTGTTGTCACTACCTTTGCCAACCACACGAATAAATGCCTCGCGATAGTTCGACAAGGTTTTGACTCCTCGCAAATCAGCAGACGCTTTAGAAAATTCTGTATAAGGCCCAATAAGACAACGATAGCCCTTTGCTTCGGGCTTCATCCAAACATCGGTGGTGATTTTGCTGTAAATGGGTTTGGCTTTGGCAAGTGGCATTGGTTTAGGCAGCAAGCCACATTGAATCCAATAGAAATCATTGCCTCTTTGCGGCACTTTCTTTCCCCAAACACCCTGACCGATTGGGCAACTTTTCTCTAGCATCGGCAGTTCTTTGTCGCTCGCTTGAGTCGCCTGACAAAGAAAGTCATCGGCCAATACCGGGGCTGAAAATTGGGCGCACAGCAATAGCCCTCCTAAGCTGAGGCCTGATTGGACAATGCGTGATGAGAGGTGTGCCTTCTTCATTTCCATACGCTTCACTCTGAACTAGTGGGTAAGGTCATTATGGCGGCAAAGCGCCAAAAAAATGTGAATAAAGAATAACAAGCAAAAAAAGAGCCGGAATTGCATCCGGCTCTCAGTTTAGGAAGGAAATGAGCGATTTAACAATGCTCTATGTCTAAATTCTTAACCTTTGTACAGTTTCGGGTTAAATACATCACGTAACCAGTCACCCAGAAGGTTAATAACCAGTACCAAAGTAACTAGCACAATACCTGGGAAGGCTGTAATCCACCAAGCACCAGAGAAGATGTAGTTAAAGCCGATGCTGATCAACGCGCCCAAAGATGGTTGGTCAACTGGCAGACCCAAACCTAGGAACGACAGCGCCGCTTCCGACATGATGGCGTTGGCCACCTGAACGGTTGAGATAACCAAGATTGGTGACAAACAGTTCGGCAAAATATGGCGGAACATGATGCGTGGAGCTTTAAAGCCCATCACGCGTGCCGCTTCTACGTATTCTTTCTTCTTCTCTGCCAGTACCGATGCACGAATCGTACGCGCGTACTGTGGCCATTCAGCCACACCGATGATCACCACCAGCATCACGACCGCGTATTGGCTGTAAAAATCGCTGCCAAAGCTGGCTTTGAAAATGGCCGAGACGATGATCGCTACCATCATGGTTGAAAACGACAACTGCACATCTGCAAAACGCATCAAGAAGCTATCGATACGACCGCCGAAGTAGCCTGCCGACAAACCAATGATGATGCCCAGTACAAGCTGTAGACCGACCGCGAGGAAACCGATCGTCAGCGACAAACGAGAGCCGTAAAGAATGGTCGATAAAATATCACGGCCTTGCTCATCCGTACCGAGCACAAAGCGTTCTTCACCGCCGTCCATCCAAGATGGTGGTAATTCTGAATCCATGATATCGATAGATGTCAGATCGTACGGGTCAGTTGGTGCCAGAATTGGCGCCGCCAGTGCTAGCACCAAGAACATCAAAAACACCGTAAAACTCGCCATAGCCACTTTGTCGCGCTTGAAGTAGTACAAGAAATCCGAGTTTTTAAAGCGCTCCCACGCAGATGGAACGGCTGAAGGAGCAGCAGGAGTATTGGTTTGGCTCATGATTAAGCTCCTTTTCCAGTTAGGTTCACAGTTGGGTTGATGATGCCGTACAGCAAGTCAACGATGGTATTGGTTACCACGAAGATCAGACCAACAAAGATTACGTAGGCTGTGATTAGCGGTGTATCAACACGGTTAATCGCCTCTAGGAAAAGGAAGCCAGTGCCTGGCCATTGGAATACGGTTTCTGTGAGGATGGTGTAGGCCACCATGGTACCAATTTGCACGCCACCTACCGTCAGTACCGGTAGCATGGTGTTCTTAAGTGCATGTTGGTAATAAATTTTTTGTAAGTTTAGGCCTTTAGCCTTGGCGAACTTGATGTATTCCGAACTCAGTACTTCCAGCATTTCTGAACGAACCAGACGGATAAACAGCGGCAACATGATCGATGCCAGCGCAATACACGGCAAGATCAGGTGCTTGATACCATCAATGGTAAAGAAGCCAGATTCCCAACCGAGCACGTTGACGGTCTCGCCCCGCCCGTAGGAAGGCAGCCAACCAAGCTCTATGGAGAAGACGTACATCAGCATGATCGCCGTCAGGAAGACCGGAATCGAGATGCCGACGCTACTCATCGCCATGACAAATTTGGTGAAGATACTTTTCGGGTGAATCGCGGAGTACACCCCAAGTGGTATCGATAAAACAATAATGATGAGCGTCGCGCCAAACACGAGCTCTAGTGTCGCCACCAGCTTATCAAGAATAACCTCAACCGCTGGGCGCTTGAAAAAGTAAGACGTACCTAAATCACCTTGCAGTGCATTACCGACAAAGCGAGTGTACTTTGTGATAAAGGGATCGTTCAGGCCCAGTTCATCACGCAGCGCTTGACGCTCCGACTCTGAAACCGACTGACCTACAAGCTCACGCAGCGGGTCACCCAGGTTGTCCTGAATGGCAAACGCCACCAAACTGATCACAAACATCACTATCAGTGCCTGAAACAGGCGCTTGACCAGAAACGAAAACATTCCTTGCCCCTTAACTATCCATAGATCTCTAAATTTAGAGAGAAAATTCAGTCTGTAAAACTCGCTCAATCCGACTGAAACAAAACTGAGCTGAGTGATGAGCCTCATCAAGCATTCCTTGAGAGAAGCTCATGAAGGAGGGAATACGTCCCCTCCTTCTAACTACATCATGTGATTATTCAACCACTAGGTCACCGAAGTAAGGCATAACCATTGGGTTCACAATGTCTGCTGCTTTCACGTTAGACTTCGCGCCCCACGCTTCACTTTGCCAGTGTAGCGGTACAAATGCTGCGTCGTTGTAAAGCGTCGCTTCAACACCTTTTAGCATTTCTGCACGTTTCGCTGGATCCGTTTCCACGTTCGCTGCTTCTACAATTTTGTCCATTTCTGGGTTTGAGTAGTAACCACAGTTGTACTGACCACGACCTGTCTCTTCGTTACGAGTCATTGTTAGGAACTCGTTGAAGTTCGCAGAGTCTTCAGTGTCTGAGTGCCAACCGATCATCAGCATGTCACCCGCACATTTATCAAACTCTGGCCAGTATTGCGCTTTTGGCATGGTTTTCAGATCAACCTTAATACCAATCTTAGACAACATTGCCGCCGCAGCCTGTGCAACTTTTGCATCGTTCACGTAACGGTTGTTTGGCGCAATCATAGTTAGGGCAAAGCCATTCTCGTAGCCCGCTTCTTTCATCAGCTCTTTAGCTTTCTTCAGATCGTAGCGAGGAACCAGTTTTTCGTTGTGACCAACGTAACCCGCAGGGCTTTGCTGACCAGCAGCTGTCGCGAAGCCTTTCATGATTTTCTTCACGATGCCTTCGTTGTTGATCGCATGCACGATAGCTTGACGAACGCGCACGTCTTTCAACGCTTCATTGCTGTTTTGGTTCATTTGGAACGTGATGATTCGCGTACCAGGTAGTGTCACGAGATCGATGCCTTTCGCATCTTTCACACGTTGGTGATCGTTTGGCGCTACTGGGTGAATCATATCGACGCCACCAGAAAGAAGCGCAGCCACACGAGTCGCGTCTTCTTTGATTGGTACTAGCGTTAGCTTATCAACGTTACCTTTCGACGCTTTATCCCAGTAATCTTTGAAGCGTTCAAATTCCACTTTTACGCCTTGTTCACGTGATGTCACGATGAATGGGCCAGTACCGGAAACGTGAGTCGATGCAAATGAGTTACCGTGCTTCACTAGTTCAGACTTGTCTTTGCCGTCTTCTGTCTTACCTGAGTAGAACTTGCTGTCCATAGGGAAGATGTACGTCGCCGTTTGCAGAACAAGTGGGTATGGGCCTTTAGTAACCAAATCGAACGTGTAGTCATCCACTTTTACGATTTTCTCGTACGGGTCGAAGATCGCTTTAAAGTCTGGAGAACTTTGTAGACGCTCAAATGTCCACACCACATCATCCGCTGTTAGCGAGTTACCAGAGTGGAACTTCACGCCTTCACGCAGTTTGAAGCGTACCGTTGTGTCGTTAACACGTTCCCAGCTTTCTGCTAGACGAGGTTCGAAGTCCATTGTTTGAGTGAAACGAACTAGAGGGTCAAATACCATGTGTGACATTTGCAGTGTACCGCCAGACAATTGCTCATGCGGGTCAAGCGATACTGGGTCAGCAGCGTAGCCAACTTTAATATCTGCTGCTAGCGCATTAAAACTAAGGCCCGCAGCCATTAGCGCCACTGCTAATTTGCTTTTCATGGTTTTCATTTGCATAACTCCTTCATGCGGGGATCCGGATCCCTTGTTATTGTGTTTGCGTCTTTATAATGACTAAAGATCAGCCAAGCGAAATACTTGGTTTATGCCGTTTTGATTTCTTCTCGCAAGCCCGTAAATTCAGGCATCAGAGAGATCAATTTTTTGCTGTATTCGTGCTGTGGAGCAGTAAAGAGCTGCTCGGTAGGCGCGACTTCCAATAACGTGCCCATCTGCATTACACCTACTCGGTCACACATCTGACGAATCACCGGTAAATCGTGACTGATAAACAACATCGTTAGGTTCAGTTCACTTTGCAGATCTTTTAGCAAGTTCAGAATTTGTGCCTGTACCGACACATCCAACGCTGATGTCGGTTCATCACAAATCAAAAGTCGAGGACGAGTTGCCAGGGCACGCGCAATCGAAATACGCTGACGCTGACCACCAGAGAATTCATGAGGATATTTCACGCCAGCCATGCGACCCAAACCAACATGATCAAGCAAATCATTCACGATTTGACGTGTTTCTGCTTCATTCTTGGTGAGTTTATGGAAACGAATTGGCTCGGCAATAATGTCTGCCACCTTCATACGAGGGTTCATAGACGTGTATGGGTTTTGGAACACCATCTGCATTTGACGTCGCATCGGACGACGCTCTTTTTCCGACTTCATCGCCGTGAGATCGATGCCTTCAAATTTCACTTGGCCAGAGTTTGGTTCATACAAACCAGCAATCACGCGCGCGATGGTCGACTTACCCGAACCTGACTCACCCACCAGACCAAACGTCTCACCTTCGTGCACCTCAAAACTCACATTGTTCGATGCCTGCACGTACTCACGGCGGCTTTCAAACAAAGAGTCCTTAGTCACAAACCTTAGGTTGACGTTTTTCACATCCAACAACGGACCAGTGTACTCGCGCTGATCTTGGCTTTGACCCAGCCAGTGATTCTTAATGTCTAGCGACTTCATTTCTGTCGCTTCTTCGATGTAACTCACCAGAGGGAAACGGTCGAGCTTTCTGTCTGAGCGAGGAACCGCCGAAATCAAGCTGCGCGTGTATGGATGATCTGGGTTACCCAACACTTTTGCCGTTGGCCCAAACTCAACAAGATCGCCACGGTACATCACCGCCACGCGGTCTGTAACGTTTGAAACCACACCCATGTCGTGCGTAACCAACATACAACCAACATTGTTCTGGATACACAACTCACGGATAAGATTCAGGATTTGGTCTTGGATTGATACGTCCAGTGCCGTGGTTGGCTCATCGGCGATGATCAGATCTGGCTCACCAGCCAAAGCGATCGCGATAACCACACGCTGACGCATACCACCAGAAAACTGGTGAGGATACTGTTTAAGACGATTTTCAGGCTGAGGGATGCCGACTTGCTGCATCAGAGACAACGCGCGTTGATACGCCTCGTCGTCAGACACTTTCATGTTGGCATGAATGGTTTCTTTTAACTGCTGCTCAACCGTAAACAAAGGGTTAAGAGAGGTCATAGGGTCTTGGAAGATAAAACCAATCTTCGAGCCACGCACCTTACGCATCGCTTCTGGTGTTAAGCCAGAGATTTTTTCACCATCCAAAAAGACATCGCCACTGGCAACGCGTCCCGGAGGGCTCAGCAAATCGATAACGGCGTTACCAACGGTGGACTTACCCGCACCGGATTCGCCAACAACACCCACGATTTCCCCTCGTTCAATATTAAACGAAAGTGATTTCACGGCCGCGTGAACGCCGTGTCGGGATGGATACTCAATACGAAGGTTTTTCACCTCTAATAGTGACATTTCAGACCTCTACTGCCTTGTCTGTGGTATCGAATCGCACTGGGAAAGCCCGTGCCATTCATCACCTGAATGAATCCGTTCAAATTCAGAATAATACTCTGAAATCTTAATGCGGAAACAATTTGGCAAAAATCACACAAAAAAGCAACAATTAAAGTATATTCCGCCGTAAAAACATTGAATACACGCACAATGAGCGAATAAAAATGCATTAACAAGTATTTAACCACTTTCATATCACCCCATTTTTGTGCGCCATGCACCATTAAAACTAGAAAAATGCTCTAAATATAGGCACAACATCACCTCACACTATAACCACACTATTCATGCGTAATTATTAACATTTACCAAACAATATATCGTACCAAAAGCGATTTTTCGGCATAAAATGTTACTAACAAAATAGTCGGCAAACATAAAAAACCAAAGTTAACCGGCTTCACCTAAGGCTAAAACGTGAGCACCACAACAAAACAGAGGAAACCTCCTCAAAGTTGCGATTATGCGCCCGTTATGCGGTTTAATGATTAAGCCAAAAGAACAGCATCACTTAAGCGTAAACGAAACTGCACAATTTGCTGACGGATTGCCTCTTTACGATGCGATTTAGAGTGGGATAATAGGCTTTCGACGCCAGTGACCAAGTAGTGAATGAAAGGAGCCCCAGTGCTTAAAGCGATTTTTTTTGATATGGACGAGACGTTATGTGGCACATCCCAAGCAGACAAAGCTGCAGGGCAAAAATTTGCTGCCTGGATTCAACAAACGTATCCACAAGTCTCTGATCCTCAAGCATTCTTACAACGCTACTTGCAAGGGGTATATAAAAAGCTCAACGCAGAGTTTCCTCAGCTGGTTGCTCTTCTTCCAGACGAAAATGCTTTTCGCTGTGGTCTGATCCAAACGATTTTGGCGGAGAACGGCATCCACATCGATGCAGAGCAAGCTCAGCAAGCACAACACTATTTTGATTCAGCACGTATGGGCGCGTTCACTTTCTTCCCTGGCGTAAAAGAAATGCTGATGGATCTACGTAAGCACTACAAACTCGTCGTGATCACTAACGGTCCAATTTTCTCGCAGCACCCCAAATTGAAAGCAACACAAATGGATGAATGGGTGGACCATATTATTGTGGGTGGCGAAGAGCCAGAAGAAAAACCAGCGGCCAGCATATTCCAAAAAGCCTTGAATCTTGTCGACATCAAACCAGAAGAAGCCTTACACATCGGTGACTCTCTAGCAGCAGACATCGCAGGCGCAAACAACATGGGTATTTTGAGTGTGTGGGTGAATGCGACTGGCGCAAGTAATCCAACAGAGATAACGCCGAACTTTGAAATCCGAGAAACCGTCGAGCTAAAGGAAATCCTGAAAACACTCGCCCAATAACAACAGCGAATTAAGAAAACCACAACCCCAGACATTGAGCTGGGGTTTATTTTATCTGCGCGAAAAGCATTGGGATCATGGGTGGTCTAAAGCACCAAAATCTGCTCCAACCTTACAATTCATACGCAAAGCGAGATTCTGCTGATAGAAATCTTCTGGCTAGCCATTCTCAGCTAATATGGAGGAAAATAGAGTGGCTAAAATGCAAAAAAGCCCCAGTCTTTCGACTGAGGCTTTAAATCGCGGTTGGTGAAGAGCTATATTCCAACTTCAGGCGCCCCCCACTTGGGTCCAAATCCTTTGAAGTATTGTCGACCAAGCTATGTAATAAACTCTAAAACGACGAAAGCCTGCTAAAAAGCAGGCTTTCTAATGGTGGTCGGTGAAGAGGGATTCGAACCCCCGACCCTCTGGTCCCAAACCAGATGCGCTACCAAGCTGCGCTATTCACCGAGCATGTATTCTTTATAGAAAGAATGGGGTGGCTAACGAGACTTGAACTCGCGACAACCGGAATCACAATCCGGGGCTCTACCAACTGAGCTATAGCCACCATCAAATTTTTATGTTCACCGCTACTTATGTAGCCATAAACTAGATAGTGGTCGGTGAAGAGGGATTCGAACCCCCGACCCTCTGGTCCCAAACCAGATGCGCTACCAAGCTGCGCTATTCACCGACTTATGTTTTATCCTGATTCAACATCAAGATGGGAAGCAATGCTACCGTATTCTATCCAAAAAGGAAAGAATGGGGTGGCTAACGAGACTTGAACTCGCGACAACCGGAATCACAATCCGGGGCTCTACCAACTGAGCTATAGCCACCATTGAGTTTTACCGACTTTCCTCCGGGGTATGGTACGCCCGAAAGGATTCGAACCTTCGACCTTTGGCTCCGGAGGCCAACGCTCTATCCAACTGAGCTACGGGCGCATGCCCTATCGGCGGAGTGGAATAATACGGATATCACACTATGCCGTCTAGTACTTTTTTTACTTTTTTTATCGTTTGGTCTCTTTTTCGACAGTTATCTGCCTTTAAAGTGTATTTTTGATGTGATTCACGCCCTGTCATGGATAACTTGTTGTTTATTGCAACAAGTTATCGGGATATAATCACCCATTATTTACATTGATTTAACAGCTGCAACCAAGTTGTTTAATCATTTTATGCCATCGGAGAGATTTCGAATGATTTTCTCGACGCGGTATCAATACTCTAACTATATAAATAGGTAAGTCACTTACCTCGGGAATGTGAAGTGGGTTTAATGGATATGTCTCGACAAATGATTAGCGTTTTGTTCGCTGCCTTAACTTTCTCTACGGCAGCTTTAGCTTCTGACATCAGCCAAACTGAATACGATGCGATCGCAGAACGCATCAAACCTGTCGGTGATGTTTATCTAGCAGGTTCAGAGCCTGTGAAGGAAGAACCAACCGGTCCACGTGATGGCGCCAAAGTTTACGGTACTTTTTGTATTGCTTGTCACGCATCTGGTGTAAACGGTGCGCCAAAATCGGGCAATGCTGACGATTGGGCTCCGCGTATCGCGCAAGGCAAAGACGTGCTAGTGAAGCACGCGCTTGAAGGCTTCAACGCGATGCCAGCAAAAGGTACGTGTATGGACTGTTCTGATGACGAAATCATCGCAGCCATCGACCACATGATTGAAGGTCTATAATAAAGACATCAATGAAAAAGGCTTGCCGCGTGGCAAGCCTTTTTATTTTTGACAAATTAGAACCGTCCGTGACTACTTTTTAAACATTGCACGGATATTGGCAATATGTGCCTGACCTTTCGCCATACGCTCTTCTGCTGATACTGGCTTTTTGTTTGCTTCCCATTCAACGTCATCAAATGGCAGCTCATCGAGAAAACGACTTTGAGTCGGCTTGATCAATTCACCAAACTGTCGGCGCTCTTTACACATGGTAAAAGTCAGCTCGCGCTGTGCACGCGTAATACCTACGTACATCAATCGACGTTCTTCTTCGACGTTGTCTTCATCAATACTGGTTTGGTGTGGCAAAATACCCTCTTCCGAACCAATCAAGTAAACAAATGGGAACTCGAGGCCTTTCGACGCATGTAGTGTCATCAATTGCACCGCATCACTGTCTTCGTCTTCTTCACCGCGTTCCATCATGTCACGCAAGGTCAAACGTTGAACCACTTCTTTCAGCGTTTTCTCTTCTTGGTCGTAATTGTCACCTTCTAAGTCAGCCACAATCCAAGAGTAGAGATCCGAAACGTTCTTCATGCGCATTTCAGCGGCTTTCGGGCTGGCTGAGGTTTCGTACAGCCAATCTTCGTAATGAATGTCACGAACCAAGGAGCGAACAGCTTCTACTGTGTTACCTCGCTCAGCTTGATCGGCTATCGCCACCAACCATTGTGTAAAGCGACGCAGATTTTCGAGACCACGCCCCGATAGGTGTTGTTCTAATCCCATTTCAAAGCTTGCTTCAAATAGGCTTTTGCCGCGCATATTGGCGTAACTGCCCAATTTTTCTAACGTTACCGGGCCAATTTCGCGTCGCGGCGTGTTCACAATGCGCAGAAATGCGTTGTCATCGTCAGGGTTCACCAACACTCGAAGATACGCCATGATGTCTTTGATTTCGGCACGCGCGAAAAACGACGTACCGCCAGACAGTTTGTAGGGTACGCGGTTTTGCATCAGTGATTTTTCAATCAAACGCGATTGATGGTTACCACGATACAAAATCGCATAATCTCGATATTCCGTGCGATTTAAGAACTTGTGCGCAATCAACTCACCCGTGACCCGTTCTGCTTCGTGCTCTTCGTTCTTGGCTAGCAACACTTTCAGTTTTTCGCCGTCAGGAATCTCTGAGAACAGTGATTTTTCATACACGTGCGGGTTGTTGGCAATCAAAATGTTTGCAGCACGGAGAATTCGACTGGTCGAGCGATAGTTCTGTTCCAGCTTGATCAGGCGCAGGTTCGGGTAATCTTGCCCGAGCAGCACCAAGTTTTGCGGTTTGGCACCACGCCACGAGTAAATCGATTGGTCATCATCACCAACGACGGTTAAGCGACCGCGCTCGCCCACAATCAATTTGACCAGTTCATACTGACTGGTGTTGGTATCTTGGTATTCATCAACCAATAGATAGCGGATGCGATTTTGCCAACGCTGACGCACGTCTTCATTATTACGCAGCAGCAATACTGGCAGCAGGATCAGGTCATCAAAATCGAGCGCGTTGTACGCCTTCATCTGTTTCTGGTACATCTCAAAACAAAAAGCGAACAGCTGTTGTTGCTCGCCTTTCGCCATCGCTTTGGCTTGCTCTGGCGTTAACATGTCGTTTTTCCAGTTTGAGATCGTACTCAATAGTTGTTTGAGTAGGTCTTTATCACCGTCGAGTTGCTTTTCCGTCAACTCTTTCAACAGCGCCATCTGGTCTTGATCATCAAACAACGAAAAGCCCGCTTTTAATCCAAGCTGCTTGTACTCACGTTTGATGATATTCAAACCCAAGGTATGGAAAGTAGAAACCATCAAACCTTTCGACTCGGCTTTACCTAAGGTTTGACCAACACGCTCTTTCATTTCGCGCGCGGCTTTGTTGGTAAAGGTCACGGCCGCGATGTTTCTTGCTTTGTAGCCACATTGCTGAACCAAGTAAGCAATTTTATTAGTAATTACGCGCGTTTTACCTGAGCCTGCGCCGGCAAGCACTAGGCATGGACCAGACACGTATTTTACGGCTTCATCTTGTCTAGGGTTCAGCTTCATACAAATTCTCTGCGGGTGACAAATGTGGCGCCTATGATAAAGGGGTGGCTCTTTGAATGCTACGGTGATTTTCTCGTAAATTTTACCCCGATTGGTGCAACATTCTGTTGCATAGTAGACCAGACTTTAAGCTATAATGAATGAACGTTCATTCACTGGTAGTAGGATTATGACGGACAACCCTGCTGTAGATAAACGCGATCAAATACTTGCCGCTGCGGAGCAGTTAATTGCAGAGTCTGGCTTTCAAGGGCTTTCTATGCAAAAGCTGGCCAACGAAGCTGGTGTCGCCGCCGGGACGATTTATCGCTATTTCTCAGACAAAGAACATCTATTGGAAGAAGTGCGTCTTAACGTAGCCAAACGCATTGCCTCTGCAGTGCAAGCGGGTGTTAATGACGACATGCCATTGAAGGAACGCTATCGAACCATGTGGCTCAACATCTGGAATTTGGCGGGTTCCAACTTAAACGCCATCAGTAATCGAGTTCAATATGATTCGTTACCTTGCACAACAAGAAACAAGACGTGGGAACTTGAGCGAAAAATGTTTGCCCAAGTAGATCGCCTTTTCAACCAGGGCAAAGAAGAAGGGGTTTTTAAGCCTCTCGATAACGAAGTGCTCTCTGGATTAAGCTTTGAAGCAAGCGTCGCGCTTGCGAGAAAACATGCTTTGGGATTTTATCAATTGGACGACGATGCGCTGGAAGCAGCCATTGAAGCCAGTTGGGATGCAATTATCAAACACTAACTTGGAGTTCTTAATAGAATGAAAAAGTGGACTTTCTTTATGTTACTTATCGCCGTTCTCTTGTTCGGCAGCGTGATAGGTTTCAATTTATTTAAGCAACAAAAGATCGCTGAATACATGGCAAACCGTCCTGAACCTGAGTTCCCAGTAACCGTTACGGAAGTAAAAGCGGTGGATTGGGTACCAGTAATCGAGGCTATCGGTTTTATCGAGCCAAACCAAGGTGTGACGGTAGCGAACGAAACGAGCGGTGTTATCGACAAGATCGCTTTTGAATCAGGTACTCAAGTTGAAGCTGGCCAACCCCTCGTTTTGCTTGATTCTGAAGTAGAAAAAGCGAACTTGAAGAGTTCACAAGCGAAACTTCCTGCAGCAGAAGCGAAATACAAACGTTACCAAGGTCTGTTTAAGAAAGGTTCTATTTCTAAAGAAGCTTACGATGAAGCTGAAGCAAACTACTACTCGCTTAAAGCAGATATCGAGAGTTTAAAAGCAACCATCGATCGTCGAGAAATCAAAGCGCCATTTGCAGGTGTAGTTGGTATCCGTAACGTTTATCTTGGTCAATACATCCAAGCTGGTAGCGATATTGTTCGCCTAGAAGATAGCAGCGTAATGCGTCTGCGCTTTACCGTGCCTCAAACAGACATCTCGCGTATCAAACTTGACCAAGAAGTGGATATTTTTGTAGATGCCTACCCAGATCAGCCATTCAAAGGCTCAATTTCTGCCATTGAACCTGCGGTAAATGTACAAAGTGGTCTGATCCAAGTACAAGCTGACATTCCAAACAGCGATGGCAAACTTCGCAGCGGTATGTTCGCACGTGCAAACATCATCATGCCGAAATTGGCAAACCAAGTGACGCTACCTCAAACAGCAATCACCTTCACTTTGTACGGCGATAACGTCTACATCGTGACAGAAGAAGATGGTGAAAAGCGCGTGAAGCAACACGTTGTTAAAGTGGGCGAACGTACTAAAGACATCGCACACATCTTGGAAGGCGTGAAGCCAGGTGATGTTGTGGTGACGTCGGGCCAAGTCCGTTTAAGTAACCACGCGAAAGTTAGCATTGTTGAAAGCAATGCCATTACTCCACCTGCTGAAACACCAATGCTTTAATTGGAGGCATCATGCGCTTTACTGATGTTTTTATAAAACGTCCAGTTTTAGCGGTATCGATCAGCTTTTTGATTGCACTACTTGGTTTGCAAGCAGTGTTCAAAATGCAGGTTCGTGAATACCCTGAAATGACAAATACGGTGGTTACCGTAACCACTAGTTACTACGGTGCAAGTGCCAACTTAATCCAAGGCTTTATTACTCAGCCTTTGGAGCAAGCAGTAGCACAAGCCGACAACATTGATTACATGACTTCTCAATCGGTACTGGGTAAATCGACCATTACTGTAAACATGAAGTTGAATACTGACCCGAATGCGGCGTTGTCTGACATTCTGGCGAAAACCAACTCGGTACGTTCACAGCTTCCAAAAGAAGCCGAAGACCCAACCGTAACCATGTCGACTGGTTCGACAACGGCAGTACTGTACATCGGCTTTACGAGTGACGAGTTATCTTCAAGCCAGATCACTGACTACCTTGAGCGTGTAATCAACCCGCAGTTGTTCACCGTAAACGGTGTGTCCAAAGTTGATCTCTATGGTGGTATGAAATACGCACTACGCGTATGGCTAGATCCTGCCAAAATGGGCGCTTTGAAGCTGACTGCAACGGATGTGATGAGCGTTCTTAACGCCAACAACTACCAATCTGCAACGGGTCAAGCAACGGGTGAGTTCGTGCTTTACAACGGTAGCGCAGATACTCAGGTATCAAACGTTGCTGAACTTGAAGCTTTAGTTGTGAAAACTGGTGAAGGGGATGTGATTCGCCTAGGTGATATCGCTAAAGTAACGCTAGAGAAGAGTCACGACGTTTACCGCGCAAGTGCAAACGGTCAAGAAGCCGTGGTTGCGGCGATCAACGCAGCGCCAAGTGCTAACCCGATCAACATCGCGGCAGACGTGCTTGATCTGTTGCCTCAACTTGAGCGCAACCTACCAAGCAACATCAAAATGAACGTGATGTACGACTCTACGATTGCGATCAACGAATCGATTCACGAAGTGGTGAAAACCATCCTGGAAGCAGCGGTCATCGTACTTGTGGTTATCACACTGTTCCTGGGCTCATTCCGTGCGGTAATCATTCCTATCGTAACCATTCCACTTTCATTGATTGGTGTGGCAATGGTGATGCAGGCAATGGGTTTCTCTTGGAACTTGATGACGCTACTGGCAATGGTTCTTGCCATCGGTCTAGTGGTGGATGACGCGATCGTTGTACTAGAAAACGTTGACCGTCACATCAAAGAAGGGGAGTCGCCATTCCGAGCTGCAATTATTGGTACGCGTGAAATTGCGGTTCCAGTTATCGCGATGACATTGACGCTAGGTGCAGTGTACGCACCGATCGCATTGATGGGTGGTATCACCGGTTCATTGTTCAAAGAGTTCGCTTTGACACTGGCAGGTTCAGTATTCGTATCCGGCATCATCGCTTTGACACTATCACCAATGATGTGTTCAAAGATGCTGAAAGCGAACGAGAAGCCAAGCAAGTTTGAGCAAAAAGTTCACCATATCCTTGATGTCATGACCACTCGCTACGAAGGCATGTTGAAAGCAGTAATGGCTCATCGTCCGGTTGTTATTGCGTTTGCAATCATTGTATTTGCAAGCTTACCAGTCTTGTTCAAGTTCATTCCTAGTGAACTTGCACCTTCGGAAGATAAAGGTGTGGTTGTACTAATGGGTACGGCGCCTTCGAACGCGAACTTGGATTACATCCAAAACACCATGAACGATGTAAACAAGATTCTGTCGGATCAACCAGAGGTAGAATACGCGCAGGTATTTAACGGTGTTCCTAACTCGAACCAAGCGTTTGGTCTAGCAACACTTAAACCTTGGAGTGAGCGTGAAGCCAGCCAATCTGAGATCACCAAACGTGTTGGTGGATTAGTTGCAAGCGTCCCAGGCATGTCAATCACGGCATTCCAGATGCCAGAACTGCCTGGTGCGGGTTCAGGTCTACCAATTCAGTTCGTTATCACGACACCAAACAGCTTCGAAAGCTTGTTTACGATCGCAAGTGACGTTCTGACAGACGTAGCCAGCAGTCCAATGTTCGTCTACTCGGACTTAGATCTGAACTACGACTCTGCAACCATGAAGATCAAGATCGATAAAGACAAGGCGGGCGCATACGGTGTGACGATGCAAGACATCGGTATCACGCTAAGCACCATGATGGCTGATGGCTACGTAAACCGTATCGACCTAAATGGCCGTTCATACGAGGTAATTCCTCAAGTTGAACGTAAATGGCGTTTAAATCCAGAATCAATGAAGAACTACTACGTTCGTTCTGTGGATGGAAAAGCAGTACCACTTGGTAGCCTGATCACTATTGATGTTGTCGCCGAGCCTCGCTCACTGCCTCACTTCAACCAGCTGAACTCAGCAACCGTTGGTGCTGTACCATCGCCTGGCGTCGCAATGGGTGATGCAATTAACTGGTTCGAGGACGTAGCGCAGAACAAACTGCCTGCCGGTTACAACCACGACTACATGGGTGAAGCACGTCAGTTCGTGACGGAAGGTAGCGCGCTATACGCAACATTTGGTCTTGCGTTAGCCATCATCTTCTTGGTTCTTGCGATTCAATTTGAATCACTTCGTGACCCTATCGTTATCATGGTATCGGTACCGCTAGCGGTGTGTGGTGCGTTGATCGCCTTGGCTTGGGGCACAGCCTCGATGAACATCTACTCGCAGGTCGGTCTGATCACGTTGGTCGGTCTGATCACCAAACACGGTATCTTGATCTGTGAAGTAGCAAAAGAAGAGCAATTGCACAACAAACTGTCTCGAATTGATGCGGTAATGGAAGCGGCGAAAGTTCGTCTACGTCCAATTCTTATGACCACTGCGGCGATGATTGCGGGTCTTATCCCACTCATGTACGCAACGGGTGCAGGCGCAGCACAGCGCTTTAGTATCGGTATCGTAATCGTGGCTGGTTTGGCAATTGGTACGTTGTTCACACTATTCGTACTACCTGTGATTTACAGCTACTTAGCTGAAAAACACAAACCACTGCCAGTTTTTGTTGAAGATAAAGACTTGGAAAAGTTAGCTCGAGTTGATGAAGCGAAAGCAGCGCACCGCGAACTAGCAGAAAACAAATAAGCTCAAGAAGCTAAGAAAAAGGTCACTTCGGTGGCCTTTTTTATTGCTGCTCTCTTTTTTACCATCTAAATGGCGACTTTCCCGTATCATTTACTTAGAATGTCGGCAAATCAAAAGGAGTTTTAGCCACTATGTTTGACCCAAAGAAATTAGAGCAAATTGCTAAACAAATTCATGACTCAATGCCAGCACCAGTAAAAGAGCTAGGCGCAGACGTTGATCAAAAAGTTCGCCAAGTAATCCAAGGCCAACTAAATAAGCTAGATGTAGTAAGCCGCGAAGAATTTGATGTTCAAACTCAAGTTTTACTACGCACGCGTCAAAAGCTGACGGAAATGGAAAAGAAATTAGCCGAGCTTGAAGAAAAGCTAGCTGATAAATAAGCCCCTAAACGCTCCTTCGACAGGAGCGTTTTTCTTATCAGCACATGGACAAATCGACTAAAAACGAAAAGGCTTGGTCAACGGAGACCAAGCCTTTTAATTAGATGTCGTGTTTTTTGTATTTATCGACTCCAATCTGTCTGGAGTTCATTTAATATCTTCAATGCTGTGCAGCGCAGAGAATTAGCCACCAACCGCGATGCGCTTCATATCCGTCATGTAGCCACGTAGTTCTTCGCCAATGTATTCCACTGGGTGGTTACGGATAGTCTCGTTCACTGCGATAAGAGTCGCGTTATCCACTTGGTTAGACGTTTCACCTAGGCCTTTACCAATAACATCTGTACCAACAGAAGGCATGAATTTCTCACGTAACAAAGGCGTTGCTACGTTAGCAAATAGGTAGTTACCGTATTCAGCCGTATCAGAGATAACCACGTTCATCTCATATAGACGCTTACGTGCGATAGTATTAGCAATCAACGGAAGTTCATGTAGAGACTCGTAGTACGCTGATTCATCGATGATTCCAGAAGCTGTCATCGCTTCAAATGCCAGTTCAACCCCAGCACGAACCATTGCAATCATTAGAATGCCGTTGTCGAAATACTCTTGCTCAGAGATCTCAACGTCCGTTTCTGGGTAATTTTCAAATGCAGTTTCACCAGTTTCTGCACGCCATCCTAGAAGATTTTTATCATCATTTGCCCAGTCAGCCATCATGGTGCTAGAGAAATGACCAGAGATAATGTCGTCCATGTGCTTGTTATACAGTGGACGCATTAGGTCTTTTAATTCTTCAGAAAGTTCGAACGCCTTGATTTTCGCAGGATTAGATAGACGGTCCATCATGTGAGTGATGCCACCGAACTTCAGAGCTTCCGTAATGGTTTCCCAACCGTACTGCAGTAGCTTACCTGCATAACCCGGATCAATGCCTTCAGCAATCATCTTCTCGTAACATACTATAGACCCCGCTTGTAGCATGCCACATAGAATGGTTTGCTCACCCATTAGGTCTGATTTCACCTCAGCGACAAAAGAAGACTCAAGACAACCCGCACGGTGACCACCTGTAGCTGCAGCCCAAGCTTTCGCGATATCCCAACCGTCACCTTTCGGATCATTCTCTGGATGAACCGCGATTAGGGTAGGAACACCAAAACCACGTTTGTATTCTTCACGAACCTCTGTACCAGGACACTTAGGAGCAACCATGACAACGGTCAGATCTTTACGAATCTGCATGCCTTCTTCCACAACGTTGAAACCATGAGAGTAACCTAGTGCAGCGCCTTCTTTCATTAGTGGCATCACCGTCTCAACAACGTTAGTGTGCTGTTTGTCTGGCGTTAAGTTAACAACCAGATCTGCTTGAGGAATTAGCGTTTCGTAGCTACCAACTTCAAAGCCATTATCTTTGGCGTTTTTAAACGATTGACGCTGTTCATCGATCGCAGCTTGACGTAGTGCGTAAGACACATCAAGACCAGAATCGCGCATGTTTAGGCCTTGGTTTAGACCTTGAGCACCACAGCCCACAATGACCACTTTTTTACCTTTCAGGTAATCCGCTTCAGATACAAATTCTTCACGGTCCATAAAGCGACAACGACCAAGTTGATCCAATTGCTCGCGCAAGTTTAGGGTATTGAAATAGTTAGCCATCTGGGTGCTCCTTAAACATTCTTCCATAAAGGTCGGTAACCGTCTTACCGAATAACTTCATACTAAAACAGACATAACGTTGCTTAAAGTGATATATTCACAATTACTTATTGCAATTTATGCAACGTGGAAATGAAGATTTAATGAATATCAAAAGCCTGCAACTTTTCATTCATCTCTGTGAGAGTAAAAGTTTTGCCAAAACCGCTGCAGCCATGCACATCAGTCCTTCTGCCCTCAGTCGGCAAATACAAAAGTTGGAAGAAGAAACAAATCAACAGCTGTTTGTTCGCGATAACCGCAGTGTAGAGCTGACAACCCAAGGCAAAAAATTAATGCCTGTCGCGTTAAAAATTCTTAGTGAATGGCAACAGTATCAAAACCATATAAAAGGAACCGAAGGCGAGCTAAAGGGGGAAATCCGTCTCTTTTGTTCGGTGACCGCCAGCTACAGCCATTTACCAGAGTTAATTTCCGATTTTCGTCTTCAGCATCCTTTTATTGAATTTAAGCTATCAACCGGTGACCCAGCTCAAGCAATCGACAAAATACTAGCAGATGAAGCCGATATTGCCATCTCAGCCAAATCGGAGCAGATGCCAAACAAAATCGCGTTTGAAACGATCAGTGAAATCCCTCTGTCTGTCATCGCTCCTGTCGGTGTCAGTTCATTTGCTGAGGAATTGCAAAAGGAGCAGCCAGATTGGTCAATCATTCCATTCATTCTTCCGGAAGCAGGCACAGCAAGGGACAGGGCTAATACTTGGCTCAAAAAAATGAAAATAAAGCCGAATATCTACGCGCAAACGTCAGGACATGAGGCCATCGTAAGTATGGTTGCATTGGGATGTGGGGTGGGTATCGCACCGGATGTCGTAATTAACAACAGTCCAGTAAGGGAAAAGATTAATCGCTTAAAAGTATTACCAATTAAGCCATTTGAACTTGGCGTCTGTTGCACCAAAAATCAGTTAGAAAACCCATTAGTGAAAGCTTTTTGGAAGGTAGCGGAGAGTAAATACATTGCACCTTAATAATGGGCATTTGGATTCGAATTACTTGGGTTATTTTTTATAACCCTAATTTTCAGAACTCTGAAATGCAAAAAAGCCCACTCTTTCGAGTGGGCTTCTTCAAATTAAAAGCCTGGCGATG